>DASSQM010000102.1:0-3922 GCA_035702465.1 Anaeromyxobacter sp.
GTGGGGCGTCGCGGGCGCGCTGTTCTACGTGCCCGGGTCGCTCCTCGATCAGGCGCTCCTCGCGCTCCTCGTCACCGGGCTCGCCGGCGGCGCCGTGGGCTCGAACCTCTCCTACGGGCCCGCCGCGGCGGTGTTCGCGATCCCGGTCGCGGCGCCCGCGTTCGTCCGGCTCTGCTGGGAAGGCGATCGCGCGCACCTCGCGATGGCGGCGATGATGCTCATCTTCGCCGCGGCGATGGCCGGCGTGCGGAGGAAGGCCGCCCGCGGGATCCAGGACTCGATCCGGCTCCGCTTCGAGAACGAGGCCCTCGCGGCGCACCACGCGCGCGAGGTGGTGGAGCACCGCGGCGCGGCGCAGGCGCTCCGCGAGTCGGAGGCGCTGTTCCGCGATCTCGCCGAGCGCGCCACCGTCGGCGTGTACCTGATCCAGGACGGGATCCTCGTCTACGTGAACCCGCGGATGGCGGAGGTCTTCGGCTACGCGCCCGAGGAGATCATGGGCAGGATGCGGAACGCCGACCTCACGCTGCCCGAGGACCGCGAGCTCGTCGCCGAGAACGTCCGCAGGCGGCTCGAGGCCCGGGCCGCGTCCATCCAGTACGAGTTCCGGGGCGTCCGGAAGAGCGGCGAGGTCATCTGGGTCGAGGTGTACGGCACCCGGACGACCCACCGCGGCCGGCCCGCGATCGTGGGCACGCTCATCGACACGACGCGCAAGAAGACGGCGGAGGAGGAGCAGGCGCGCGTGGAGAAGCTCGAGTCGCTCGGCCTCCTCGCCGGCGGCATCGCCCACGACTTCAACAACCTCCTCGCGGCGATCCTCGCGGATCTCTCGCTCGCCCGCGAGGCGAGCGGCGCCGACGCCGACCTGAAGGAGCTGCTCGGGGAGGCGGAGGGCGCCGCCCTGCGCGCGAAGGAGCTCACGCTCCAGCTCCTCACGTTCTCGCGAGGTGGCGCGCCCGTGAAGAAGCGGCTCGACGTGGGGCCGGTCCTGCGCGCCGCCGCGTCGTTCGCGCTGCGCGGGTCGAACGTGAGCTGCGAGTACGATCTCGCTCCCGACCTGTGGCCGGTGCACGTCGACGAGGGCCAGATCGGCCAGGTCATGCAGAACCTCGTCCTGAACGCGGTGCAGGCCATGCCCGAGGGCGGCGTCGTGCGCATCTCGGCCGAGAACGTCCGCGAGGCCGGCGACGCGATGGGCGAGGCGGAGGCGCCGCGCTGCGTCCGCATCGCCGTCGCGGACGGCGGCCCCGGGATCGCGCCGGAGATCGCGCGCCGCATCTTCGATCCGTACTTCACGACGAAGCAGGGTGGGACGGGGCTCGGGCTCGCGACCGCGCACTCGATCGTGAAGCGGCACGGCGGCGCGATCCGCGTCGAGACCACGCTCCGGCGCGGCGCCACGTTCGTCGTGACGCTGCCGGCGTCGGCGGACACGGCGGAGCAGAAGCCGGCACGGGGGACGGCCGCGCCGGGGCAGGGGCGGATCGCCGTGATGGACGACGACGAGCTCGTGCGGAGGGCCGTGGCGCGGATGTTGAGGAAGCTCGGCTACGACGTCGCGCTCGCGTGCGACGGGGCGGAGCTCCTCGCCCTCTGCGCCTCGGCGCGGGCGGAGGGCCGGCCCATCGACGTCGCGATCATGGACCTCACGATCCCCGGCGGGATGGGCGGCAAGGAGACGGTGGCGCTGCTCGGCGAGCGGGAGCCCGCCGTCAAGGCGATCGTCTCGAGCGGCTACTCGAAGGATCCCGTGATGGCCGATCACCGGAAGTACGGGTTCGCGAGCGTGCTCGCGAAGCCCTACCAGATCGAGGAGCTCGCCGGCACGCTCGCGCGGGTCCTCCGCGGATAGCGCCGCCGCGCGGGCACCCACCGCGCCGCGGCGGTGGACCCGGGGGGAGCGAGGGGACGCGCCGGGGCCGGAGCGGCCGTGCGCCGGCCCGCGGCGCCCGGTACAATCCTCGGGCCGCACGTCCTCGACCCGCGAGAGGCTCCTGTGCTCGACACCCTGGCGCGACTCGGCGAAGCGCTGGCCCGCGGGAGCCGGGATCAGCTCGCGGTCGAGGGTTGCCTGCCGGCGAGCGCGCGCCGGGTCACCGCGGAGGGGACCAGCGGCTGGCTGTACCCCGTGACGTCCGAGCAGGGCGACCGGTTCCGCATGTTCCTGTGGTTCGACGGCGCCGCCTACCAGGTGAAGGTGGTCGAGCCCGCACTCGAGACCACGAGCGATCCCCACGCCTGCCACGTCTTCCCCGATCAGCGCCTCTGCCTGGGCGGCGATCCGGGCGGCGGGATGCCGACGCTCGAGGGCGCCTTCGCCCGGAGCGTCCTCTGGGCGACGGGCTGGTCCGCGTGGCGGCGCACCGGCCGCTTTCCGTTCTGACGCTTCGTTCCGAGAGGAGAGGACCGATGTCCGAGACCGTCCTGCAACGCCTCGAGCTCCTGCTCCGCGAGGACCGCGAGCGCGGCGACGACCGGCCGCGCGAGCGCGCCCGGAAGGTCTTCGTCGATCCGGGCGGCCGGATCCGCATCGGCGACACGGTCCCGGAGAACGAGGGGCCGGGGCTCTCCGAGATCCACCCGGGCGTGTTCGCCGCGCCGGGAGCGTAGTTGCTCGCCTGGGGCGACTGGGTGCTCGGCGACCTCGAGCGCGAGGTCGCCGCGCATCCCCCCGAGCGCGGTGGCGCCCTGGTCGGCCCGCGGGGACGTCCGCTCGTCACCCGCTTCGTCCCCGACCCGGGCGCCGCGGCGAGCAGCGCGAGCTGGGCGCCCTCCCGCGCGCTCGACGCCGCGGTGAAGGCGCTCGAGTGCGACGAGGGGCTCGAGCTGAAGGGCGTCGTCCACTCGCATCCGGCCGGGCTCGATCGCCCCTCGGAGCAGGACGTCCGGGAGCTCCGCGAGGGGCTGCGCCGGAACGGGCACATGCCGTGCTACCTCGCCCCGATCGTCACGCGCGGTGAGCACGGGGACCTGGAGGCGCACGAGCTCCCGCTCCCGTCCGGCAAGCTCTCGTGCTTCGCCGCGTGGCGGGCGACGGAGGGAGGCGCCCGCGTCCTCCCGTATCGCCCGCGCATCCTGCCGCTCCGGCGCGATCTCGAGCGGCTCGCGGCCGAGCTGGGCGGGAGCGCGCCGGCGTTCCTCGACGCGGATCCCGGCTGCGGGCTCGTTCCGGCCGGGCGCGTCGCCCTGCCCGGTGGAGTGGAGCTGCTCGTCGTCGCGGGAGAGCACCATCCGGCGATGCCGCCGATCGTGCTCGTCACGAGCGGCGAAGCGACGGAGCAGCTCCCGCTCCGGTGGCGCCTCGACGATCCCGAGGAGGAGCGGCTCGTGCGCGCGGTGCGCGCGGCGATCTCGCCGCCGGGACCGTACCGGCGGGCGTTCGGGCCGCCGCGCGGTCCCGCCCTCACCGCCGATCCCGCGCGCGCGGCGCTCGCGGGGTGGGAGATGCGCCTCACGGGCGAGGACCCGGGGGCGGCGGCCGCGTCCCTCGGCGCGGCGCTCCACGCGCGGAGCGCCGGGATCGCGTCGCAGTCCCTGGGGGCGCGGAAGGTGCTCGTCGCCGGGCTCGGGTCGGTGGGCTCGTACGTCGCGGAGCAGCTCGCGCGCAGCGGCATCGGTGGGTTCGCGCTCCTCGATCCCGACGCGGTCGAGGCCGCGAACCTGTCGAGGACCGCGTACGCCGCGGACGACGTGGGGCGCCCCAAGCCGGAGGCGCTCGCGCGGCGCCTCCTCGCGGTGGCGCCCGCGGTGCGCGTGACGCTGCACCCGATCGCGGTGGAGGGCCTTGCGCCGGCCGAGCTCGACGCGCTCGTGCGCGCGGCCGACCTCGTCGTCGCCGCCACCGACGATCCCGCGGCGCAGCGCGCGCTCGATCGCTTCGCCTCCGCGCGCGGGCGGCCCGCGCTCTTCGTCGGGCTCT
>DASSQM010000103.1:0-11718 GCA_035702465.1 Anaeromyxobacter sp.
GCGCCGCGAACCGCCGCATCGCCTCGGCGGAGACCTGCTCCGCGCCGTCGAGCGCGAACCGCCACGACGAGAGCGAGAGCCCGCGCAGGTCCTCGTCCGTGACGCGCGCCGCCGCGTACGCGTACGCGAAGCTCGGCGCCGCGGAGAGCGTGCCGCCGTGGCGCGCGATAGCGCGGAGCCAGAGCGCGGGGCGCGCGAGGAAGTGCTCGGGAGGGATGAGCACGAGCGGTCCGGGGTAGCTCATCGCGCCGAGCGGGGCGCCGATGAGGCCCATGTCGTGGTAGAGGGGCAACCACGAGACGAGCGCGTCCTCCGGCCCGGGCGTCACCGCCGCGATGAGCGCGTCCACCTGGGCGGCGAGCGCGCCGTGCGTCAGCGCCACGGGCTTCGGGTCGACCGTCGATCCCGACGAGAACTGCACGAGCGCGAGGTCCTCCGGGGCGGGCTCGCGCGCGAGCCGCCCGGTCCCGGAGAGCAGCTCGTCCGCGTCGCGGCACCCGAGCTCGGGGCGCGCGATCTCGACCGCGCCGCCGAGGAGCCGCTTCACCCCTCCGCGCGACACCACCACGCGCGCGCCGCAGACGCGGAGCATGCGCGCGGTGGAGCGGACGTACTCGTCCATGCGGCCCAGCCGGACGGGCGGGTAGAGCGGGACGGGGACCGCGCCTGCGAGCCACGCGCCGAGGAACGCGTCGAGGAACCCGGGCTCCGTGCGCAGCACGATGGCGACGCGATCGCCCTTTCGGATCCCGAGCGCCGCGAGCGACGCGGCGGCGCGCGCCGCGCGCCCGTGCACCTCGCCCCAGGAGAGGAACGTCTCGCGCTCCGAGAGGTCGACGAACGTGACGCCGGACGGGTCCCCCACCGCGGCGCGCAGCGCGCGCGGGAGCGTGGGGTACCACGCCGGCGGCCGCGGCGGCCCGCGCAGGATCACGGCGGCGCCCCCGCCATGGACGCGAGCCGCTCCTCCGGCGCGCGGGCGGCGACGAGGCGCGCGAGGTCCTCGAGGGTGCGGGTCCCCGCCGCGTCGTCGTCGGTGAGCACCACGTGGAACCGGTCCTCGACGGCGACGACGAGCGCGAGGAGCGCCATCGAGTCGAGCTTCGCGGCGAGCGCCTCGCCGGGCGCCGGCGTCGCGTCGAGCCGGAGCTCGTCGCGCGCGATGCGGCGGATCTCGTCCGCGACGAGCGCCTCGCGATCCGGCACCGTCACCACCTCAAGAGCACGAGCTCTGCGGAGAACCCGGGGCCCATGGCCGCGAGGACGCCCACGTCGCCGGGCCGCGCCTCGCCGGACTCGAGGAGATCGCCCAGCACGAAGAGCACCGACGCCGACGAGAGGTTCCCGATGTCGCGGAGCGAGCGCCAGGACCGCGCCACGGCGGCCTCGGGCAGGTCGAGCCCGCGGCGGAACGCCTCGAGCACCTTGGGCCCGCCGGTGTGCGCGATCCAGTGCGCGACGTCCCCGCGGCGGAGGCCGTGCTCGCCGAGGAACGCGTCCACGTCGCTCCCGATGCGAGACTCCACCACCTCCGGCACCTTCGCCGAGAGCACCACCTTGAACCCGGTGTCGACGACGTCCCAGCCCATCACCCACTCCGTGTCCGGGTAGAGCACGGAGCGCACCGCCTCGATGCGCGGGACCCGGGCCCCGTTCGTGCGCGCCCCTCCGGCCATCACCACCGCGGCGGCGCCGTCGCCGAAGAGCCCGGTGGCGACGACGTTCGTGATGGACGCGTCGTCGCGCTGGAGCGTCAGC
Organism: Anaeromyxobacter sp.; assembly: GCA_035702465.1. Lineage (GTDB taxonomy): Bacteria > Myxococcota > Myxococcia > Myxococcales > Anaeromyxobacteraceae > Anaeromyxobacter. Next base: position 1,759 of record DASSQM010000103.1, read on the forward strand.
GAGCACAGCTCGACGGAGAGCAGCACCGCGACCTGGCCCGGGTAGGCGCGGAGCAGGTCGGACGCGCGCGCGACCCCCGCCGCGCCGGCCATGCAGCCGAGGCCGAAGATGGGCGTGCGCTTCACGCGGGCCGGGAGCCCGAGCCGGTTCGCGAGCTTCGCGTCGAGCGACGGCGTCGAGATGCCGGTCACGGTGACGAACCAGAGGTGATCGACGTCGGCGGGCGAGAGGCCCGCCGCGGCGAGGCCGGCGCGCACCGCCGCCTCGCCCAGCTCGGCGCCGACGCGGATGAACGCGTCGTTGCACTTTCCGAACGAGTCGAGGCCGGCGTACTCGGCGAGCGGCAGCGCGAGGTGGCGCCCTCCGACCTGCGCGGCGCGGTGGATGTCGGCGAGCCGCGCGACGTTGAAGTGCCGCTTCGCCCAGTACGTCGAGAGCGCCGCGATGAGCGTCTCACGATCGACGTGATGCGGGGGCAGCGCGCGGCCGACGGACAGGATCGCGGGATGCGGGGTCTGGCTCATCGGGCGCGCCGCCGAAGGGATGCCCGAGCGGGGACGACGTTGCAACGCCTTTCGCGGGGTCCTTCCCGCGGCGGCGCGTCACGCGCGCGCGGCGGGGAGCGTGAACGTGAACGTCGAGCCCTGGCCCGGCCGGCTGTCGGCCCAGATGCGCCCGCCGTGCGCCTCGACGAGCTTGCGCACGATGAAGAGGCCGAGCCCGAGCCCTTCGCCCTCGTGGCGCTGGCCGCGGTAGTAGCGATCGAAGATGCGCGGCAGGTCCTCCGGCGCGATGCCGGGCCCCCTGTCGGCGACCGAGATGCGCACCTCGTCGCCGGAGCCGTCGGCCGTGACCACCACGCGCTCGTGCGAGTACTTGAGCGCGTTGCCGACGAGGTTCACGAGGATGCGATCGAGGCGGTCGGGATCGGCGAGGACGCGCGGCGCACTCGGCGGGATGGCGTTCTCGACGCGCGGCCGCTCCAGCACGCCGTCGGCCACCTCGAGGAAGCCGTCCACGAACGGGCGCAGCTCGATCGGCGACGGCGTCACCTCCAGCGTCCCGCTCTCCGAGCGGGCGGCGTCGGCGAGATCGCGCAGCATGCGGTCCATGCGCCGCGTGGCCGCCAGGATCCCTTGCGCCGGCCGCCGCGCCGGATCGCCCTCGGGCGCGCGCAGGAGCCGCTGGCACTGGAGCAGCACGACCTGAAGCGGGTTGCGCAGGTCGTGCGAGACGGCGCGCAGGAGGTCCTCGCGCTGCTCCTTCATCTCGCGGAGCTGGCGGATGGTGACGACGAGCTCGTCCTCGACGTGGGCGCGGAGCGCGTCGAGCTCGCGGTAGGGGCGGATGAGCGCCGCGCCGAAGAGCGCGTCGAACACGAAGAAGAAGGAGAGCAGCACGTACACGTGCCCGACCACGTTGAACGGGTCGTACGCGTGCCGGTAGAGCATGAAGCACGCCTCGCCGAGCGCCGCCATGGCGAGGGCGAGCGCGAGGCGCGCGGAGACGCGCTCGCGCGTGATGAACCAGTTGCGCGCGTGGAGGAGCGCGCCGCCCGCCGCCGACGCGAGGAGGAGCGCCTCGGCCGCCACCTTCATGGACGTGAGGCCCTGGCCCTCGACGAAGAACCACGCCCGGTGGTGCGGCAGCCCCGCCTCGAGCGCGATGACGACCGCGGCGACCCCGAGGTTCAGGAAGAGGAGGCGCCGGCGCCCCAGGAACACCCCCTGCGTGCCGCGCTCGATCTGGACCGCCGCGACGAGCGCGCCGATCGTGGTCGCGCGCGCGGCGAGCCAGTAGTAGATGCCGCGCTCGGTGGTCCCGGCGCCCAGGAACCCGGGCATGCCCGGGAACGCGAGGAGGTGGGCGATCTCGAAGATGGCGCCCGCGAGGAAGGCGGGGCCGTTGAAGAGGGCGCGCGCCTCCCGGAACGCGCCCGCGCCTGCGGCGAACCACTGGACCGCGAAGGTGGCGAGCCCGAACGCGACGATGACCACCTCGACCGAGGTGTGAACCGGGAGATACACGCCCCCGGGGACGGTGAGGCCCCAGGGCCGCACGGCCAGCAGGGCCGCGATCGGCAGCGCCGCGAGCGCAAGGCCCGCAGCCGAAGCTGCTCCGATTCGTCGCCTGGGGCTGAGGAGGGTGGCCATGGTGTCCCCGGCGGGGGGACCAGTATGCAACCAGCCGAGGCGACTCGCCATCCGGACGGTTGGTCGCAGGCCTTTGCACGTCGCTTGCCAAGCACCCCTGCTGCCTTACGTTGGCGCCATGCGACCCGACAGGCTCACCGTGAAGGCTCAGGAAGCGCTCCAGGCGGCGCAGGCGGAGGCACGCCGGCGCGATCACCAGGCCGTCGACGTCGAGCACCTCGTGCTCGCGCTCCTCGCGCAGAGCGAGGGCATCGCCAAGCCCGTGCTCGACAAGATCGGCGCGGAGCCGTCGCTCGTCGCCGCGCGCGTCGAGGACGAGCTGCGCACGATCCCGAAGGTGTCCGGCGGCGAGCCCTACCTCGCGAACCGGCTCGCGAAGCTCGTCGACAAGGCCGAGGACGAGGCGAAGAAGCTCAAGGACGAGTACGTCTCGACGGAGCACCTCCTCCTCGCCGCGGCCCAGGAAAAGACCGGCGCAGGAGAGGCGCTGCGCGCGTCCGGGGCGACGCCGGACCGGATCCGCGCGGCGATCCAGGACGTCCGAGGCGGCGCCCGCGTCACCTCCCCCGAGGCGGAGAGCCAGTACCGCGCGCTCGAGAAGTACACGAAGGACCTCACCGAGCTCGCCCGGCAGGGGAAGCTCGACCCGGTCATCGGGCGCGACGACGAGATCCGCCGCGTGGTGCAGATCCTCTCGCGGCGCACGAAGAACAACCCCGTGCTCGTGGGCGACCCCGGCGTGGGCAAGACCGCGATCGCGGAGGGGCTCGCGCGGCGCATCGTCGACGGCGACGTGCCCGAGGGGCTCAAGGGGAAGCGCCTCCTCGCGCTCGACCTCGGCGCCATGGTCGCCGGGGCGAAGTACCGCGGCGAGTTCGAGGAGCGGCTGAAGGCCGTCCTGAAGGAGGTCGTCGCCTCCGAGGGCAACGTCATCCTCTTCATCGACGAGATGCACACCATCGTCGGCGCCGGCGCGGCGGAGGGCGCCATGGACGCGGGCAACATGCTGAAGCCCGCGCTCGCCCGGGGCGAGCTGCACGCCATCGGCGCGACGACCGTGAACGAGTACCGCAAGCACGTCGAGAAGGACCCGGCGCTCGAGCGCCGCTTCCAGCCCGTGTTCGTGGGTGAGCCGTCCGTGGCGGACACCATCTCGATCCTGCGCGGGCTCAAGGACCGGTACGAGCTGCACCACAAGGTCCGCATCCAGGACGCGGCGCTCGTCGATGCCGCGCGCCTGTCGCACCGCTACATCACGGACCGCTTCCTGCCCGACAAGGCCATCGACCTCGTCGACGAGGCGGCGTCGCGGCTGCGGATCGAGATCGACTCGATGCCGACGGAGGTGGACGAGGTCCGCCGCCGCATCGCGCAGCTCGAGATCGAGCGGCAGGGGCTCGTGAAGGAGCAGGACGAGGCCTCGCGCGCGCGGCTCCAGCAGACGGAGAAGGAGCTCGCCGCGCGGAACGAGGACTTCGCGCGCCTGAAGAGCCGCTGGGACGCCGAGAAGACGGCCATCCAGGAGCTCGCCCAGGCGAAGCAGGAGATGGACGCGCTCAAGAACGAGCAGGCGAGGGCGGAGCGCGAGGCGAACTTCCAGAAGGCGGCGGAGATCAAGTTCGGGAAGCTGCCCGAGGGGCAGCGGCGAGTGAAGCAGCTCCAGGACAGGCTCGCGGAGCTGCACCGGGGCGGCGCCATGCTCCGCGAGGAGGTGACGCCGGAGGAGATCGCCGAGGTGGTCTCGAAGTGGACCAAGATCCCCGTCTCGAAGCTCATGGAGGGCGAGGTCGAGAAGCTCCTCGGCATGGAGGACCGGCTGACCCTCCGCGTGGTCGGCCAGGACGAGGCGGTGCACGCCGTCTCGGCGGCGGTCCGGCGCGCCCGCTCCGGGCTCCAGGATCCGAACCGGCCCATCGGCTCGTTCATCTTCCTCGGGCCCACCGGCGTCGGGAAGACGGAGACCGCGCGCGCGCTCGCCGAGTTCCTGTTCGACGACGAGGCCGCGATGATCCGCCTCGACATGAGCGAGTACATGGAGAAGCACGCCGTGTCGCGGCTCATCGGAGCGCCCCCGGGGTACGTGGGCTACGAGGAGGGCGGGCAGCTCACGGAGGCGGTCCGGCGGCGCCCCTACTCGGTCATCCTCTTCGACGAGATCGAGAAGGCGCATCACGACGTCTTCAACGTGCTCCTCCAGATCCTCGACGACGGCCGCCTCACCGACGGGCAGGGCCGGACGGTCGACTTCAGGAACGCCGTCGTCATCATGACGTCGAACATCGGCTCGCAGGAGATCCAGCGGCTCGCGGGGCGCCCCGGCGCCGACGTGCAGGCGATCCGCGAGGCGGCGCTCGAGCACCTCCGCGCGGAGTTCCGGCCCGAGTTCCTGAACCGGGTGGACGAGATCGTCGTGTTCCGGCCGCTCACCCGCGAGCACGTGGGCAAGATCGTCGAGATCCAGCTCGGCCGGCTCCGCAAGCTGATCCAGGAGCGGCAGATCAGCGTCGAGCTGACGCCGGCCGCGCGCGAGGCGATCGCCGACGCAGGGTACGACCCGGTCTACGGCGCCCGGCCGCTCAAGCGCGCCATCCAGCGGATGGTGCAGGACCCGCTCGCGACGAAGCTCCTGCGCGGCGAGTTCAAGGCGGGCGACCACGTCGTGGTCGACGAGGGGCCCGACGGGAACATCGCGTTCAGGAAGGGCGAGCGCGCCGTCGAGGGCGAGGTGGTCGTGCACTAGCGCGGAATCGGACGTCCGGGCCAGGCGCTTTTCGCGAAGCGAAATGTGCCAGGCCCGCTCCCTTCCGCGCTACGAACGACGCCGCGGCGCCTTCACGGCCTGAACCTATCCGGCCCCCTGTGTGGCTGCGCCGTGTCGCGGTGCGCCGTCGGCGCGCCGGGCGCCTCCATCCCGCCGAGGCCGTACCGCTTCATCTTGCTGTACAGCGTCCCCTTGGCGACGCCGAGCGCCTGCGCGGCGCGGGCGACGTTTCCGTGGAACGCCGCCAGCGTGCGCTCGCACGCGCGCCGCTCGAGCTCGTCGAGCGAGACGACCTCGGCGTCGGCATCGCCGTCGCCGCTGCCCTTGCCGTTCCGGGTCGGCGACGGCTCGACCAGGGACGGCGGGACGCGCGCGATGCGGTCCTCGCGCGGATCCAGCACGGAGAGCTCGCCCTCGATCACGTTCATGAGCTGCCGGACGTTGCCCGGCCAGTCGTACGCCATGAGCGCCGCGAGCACGTGCGGCGCGACGCCGACGCGGCGCCCCGTCCGCTCGGCGTGGAGCCGGAGCTGGTGCTCCACGAGGCGCGGGACGTCGTCCCTGCGGTCGCGCAGCGGCGGCAGCACGAGGTGGAGGACGCACAGCCGGTGGAAGAGGTCGAGGCGGAACCTGCCGTCGCGCACGTCGTCGAAGAGGTTGCGGTGCGTGGTGGCGACGATGCGCGCACGGACGGGCACGTCGCGCGCGCTGCCGAGCCGCTGCACCACGCGCTCCTGCAGGACGCGGAGGAGCTTGCTCTGGATCTCGAGCGGCATGTCGCCGATCTCGTCCAGCAGGATCGTCCCACGCCCGGCGAGCTCGAACTTCCCGGCGCGCCCGGTGGCCCGCGCGCCCGTGAACGTGCCGCCCTCGTACCCGAAGAGCTCGCTCTCGAGGAGCTCGCGCGGGATCGCGGTGACGTTGATGCCGATGAAGGCCCCGGACGCGCCGGCGGAGGCGTTGTGGATCGCCTGCGCGAGCAGCTCCTTGCCCGTTCCGCTCTCGCCGCAGATCAGGATGGGGACGTCGGAGCGCGCCGCGCGGCGCGCCTCCTCCACGACGTGGAGGAACCCCGGCGCCTCGCCGACCATCTGCTCGAACGTGTAGCGCGCCGTCGAGCCCACGAGGCGGTGCGCGATGGTGTGCTCCGTCGCGGCGTCGCGGATCGTGGCGACGACGCCACCCTCGTGGAGCTGCGCCCGCACGACGACGTCGCCGCGCGCGAGCGACACGAGCTCCATCACCTGGCCCGGCGCGACGGAGAGCGCGGCCGCGAGCGGAGCGAGCCCGGGGACGGCATTCAGCGCCCGGCCCACGACCTCCTCGCGCGCGACGCCCAGCGCGGCCGCGCCCGCCTGGTTCAGGGCGCGCACGACGCCGTCGCGATCGACGGCGATGACGCCCTCGCGGATGGCGCCCAGGATGGCGGCGTCGCGCGCGGCCGCCTCCTGCAGCTCGGCGGCCGCGCGCGCCCGCGCGAGCGCGGTGCCGGCGAGCGACGCGTACACGAGGACGTGCTCGAGGTCGCGCGAGAGGAAGCACTCCTTCGTCCCCGCGCGCTCGAGCTCGAGCACCATGCCCGCGGACCCGCCGAGCGGAACCGCCACCATGTGGCCGCTCGCGGTCGAGCAGTCGCACACGCCCGAGAAGCGCGGCCCCCCGTCCTCCAGCGCGCCACGCGCCTCCTCCTCCATGCGCGCCTGCGGCGCCTCGAACCGCGCGCCGCAGCGGGAGACCACGGCGACGGCGCCGTCCTTCGCCACCCGGAGCAGCGCCGCCGCGCTCGCGCAGCAGACGAGGAGCGCGAGCTCCGGGATGGCGGCGACGAGGGACTCGGCGCTCGCCATCGACGCGATCCCCTGCGTCGCGAGGCTGAGCTGGCCGAGCAAGCGCCCCTGCTCGATGGCCCGCTCGGCGGCGGTCACGAGGTGCTGCTCGGTGCCCGCCACGAGGTCGAGCACGTCGCGCATGGCTGCGTATCCGGCGCACCCCGCCCACCCCTCGCACGACCCGCGCCCGCCGGTCTCGCAGCGCATCGCGACGACCTCGCGCATCTGGTCGAACGCCGCTCGCAGTCCCGCGACCGCCGCCTGGACCCCGTCCCGAACGCGCTGGTCGCACTCCGAGGCGTTGAGCACTTCCAGTGAATCCTGGCGACGCATTTCGACCGCTCCACCTCGCCCGTGCGGAGGCGCAACGGGCGGACGTGTCATGACTGCCTCGCGCGTGCCCCGTGATGCCCGGACGACCTCCACCGCCCGGGCGCCGCACTCGGAGTCGGTGTGCTTTCGTAGATGAGCCCCTTTCTCTCGTACGTCGAGTGACCCCGCCGGTAGTCAACCGACGCTCACTCCGAGCGCGAATGCACCGTTGCGCGATCGCCTCGACCGACTTTGGGGTCATTCACTCCCCGTGATGGCGCGTCGCGCATGACCCGGAGGACCGAGGAAAGCCGCGCCGTTGCGTCAGCCTGCCGCACGGAAACTCGCCCGGATCTGACGGCTTGTCTCGACCCCTTGGTCGGTCCGTTGCCTCGAACAAGACTTGATCTGAGTCAATGGTTAGGGACGCGATGCACCATGGTCACGGGACACCGATCTCCGGTACGAATTTACTTTTGGTTAATGGCTCCGACCGTTCCGGCGGAGCGCGACCGGCGCGTTTGGAGAACTTGCGAATTTCGCCACCCGTGCTGCGGTATCCGCCATTGCGGATGCGCGGCTGCCCGATCGCCGTCCACCCCGGCCGCGCGCGCCCGCGGGCGCTGCGCTCGCGTCCTGAAATTGAACGCCCACCCATCGTGAATTGAACGCCCGGGTCGGCGCCGCAGCAGCCGTCTCGGCGTCCCTGCACGAGACCTTCGCGCGAACGCCGCGGATTCGCCCCGCTTCCCGGCTCGGACGTGGCGAGCCATGCCGGTGGCACCTCGACTGCACTCCGAGGGCGCAGGCGTTCGGGTGCACGACGGTGGCGCCGCCAGGAGGAGCTCGATGGCGAAGCGAACGGGAGCGGTACCGCCGACCGTGATCACGAACGCGTGAAGGGGGCGCGAGCCGCACCCCGGCGCTCGAGCGCGCCGGGGTGCGCGCGGGCGAGAAGGAAGCGCGCGAGGTCGAAGCCAGATGTCTCACCGGGATCGTGGGGGTCCTGTCATGAAGCCGTCGTCTTCTCCTTGGGTCGTGGCCGTCGCCAGCGCGTGGCTGGCCTGCTCGTCTTCGGGTCCCGTGACGAACCCGGCCGCGCCGACCGCGGCCGCGGCTCGATACCGATGCCCGATGCATCCGAGCATCGTGGAGGATCACCCGGGCGACTGCCCGATCTGCAGCATGAAGCTCGTGCCGATGGCGGCGGAGACCGCGGCCAGGGCGCACGGCGCGGCCCACGTGGAGGGGGCACCAGCCCCGCGCGCGGCGCTCGCGGCCGCTTCGCGGGACGGCATCGCGATCGCCCCGGACCACCAGAAGCTCCTCGGGATGACGGTCGCCACCGTTCGGGAGGGCGCGGGCACGCGCACGCTGCGTCTGCTCGGGCGCGTCGCGCCGGACGACAAGCGCCTGTACCGCGTGAACGCGGGGATCGAGGGCTCGATCCGCGATCTCGGCCCCGCGACGGCCGGCGCCTTCGTGAAGAAGGACGAGGTGCTGGGGTCGTTCTACGCGCCGGGCGCGCTCTCCGTCGTCCAGCTCTTCGTCCTGAACAGCGGGGTCAAGCACGCCGCGGTCCCGGGGAGGGCCCAGCCCCCCGACGACGGAGAGGGAGGGCCGAGCCTCGCGAAGGCGAATCTGCAGCAGCGCCTCATGCAGCTCGAGAACTACGGCGTCTCGGCCCGCCAGCGCGAGGAGATCGCGCGCGCCGGCCACGTCCCCGATGCCATCTGGATCGTCGCCCCCACCGACGGGTTCGTGCTCGCACGCAGTGCGACCGTCGGCATGAAGTTCAACCGCGGCGACGAGCTCTTCCGCATCGCGGACCTTCGCCGCGTCTGGGTCGTCGCGGACGTCTTCCCGGGCGACGCGCGCCACGTGCGCGCCGGCATGAAGGCGACCGTCTCGGTCCCCGAGCAGGGGATCTCGCTGCGCACCACCATCGCGGGGATCCTGCCGCAGTTCGACGGCGCCACCCGCACGCTCAAGGTGCGCCTCGAGCTCGACAACCCGGGCCACGTCCTCCGCCCCGACATGTTCGTCGAGGTCGCGCTGCCCGTGAAGCTGCCGCCGGGCGTCGCGATCCCGGCCGACGCCATCGTCGACTCGGGCCTCGCGAAGACGGTGTTCGTCGAGACCGGCGACGGCGCGTTCGAGCCCCGGCGCGTCGAGACCGGCTGGCGCGCGGGCGATCAGGTCGAGATCGTGAAGGGCCTCTCGCCCGGCGATCGCATCGTCACCTCGGGCACGTTCTTCCTCGATTCCGAGACGCGGCTCCGGCCGCAACCCTCCGGCGCCGCCGTCGAAGACCGAGCCGCACCCGACCCCACCGGGCCTGCGCGTAGGAACGACGGCGGCGCCGGCCTCCCCTCCGCGCCACCCGCGGAGGCGAGGCCCGACCCGCGGACGCACGCGCACGCCGGAGCGCTCCCATGATCGGCAAGATCATCGAGCTCTCGGCGAAGCACCGGTTCGTGGTCATCCTCCTCACCGCGGCCGCCGCGCTGGGAGGCTGGTGGTCGCTGCACCACGTCCCGCTCGACGCGACGCCGGACCTGTCCGACGTGCAGGTGATCGTCACCTCGCGGTGGGATCGCAGCCCGGACGTCGTCGAGGACCAGGTCACGTATCCCATCGTCACCGCGATGCTGGGCGCGCCGCGCGTGAAGGCGGTGCGCGGCTACTCGGACTTCGGCTCCTCGTACGTGTACGTCGTCTTCGAGGACGGGACGGACGTCTACTGGGCCCGCTCGCGCACGCTCGAGTACCTCGCGTCGACGCTGCCGCGCCTCCCGGCCGGAGTGAAGACGGAGCTCGGGCCGGACGCCACCGGCCTGGGCTGGATCTTCCAGTACGTGCTCGTGGACGAGTCGGGGAGGCACGACCTCGCCGCGCTGCGCTC
>DASSQM010000104.1:0-3320 GCA_035702465.1 Anaeromyxobacter sp.
CTGCGCGCCGTCGTGGAGCGGCGTCGCCTCGACGGAGATGGGGACGCCGGGATCGCGCGGGGAGGGGAAGTCCATCGACTGCCCCTCCTGCGAGACGCGCACGCGCTCCGCGAGCACCGCGAGCTGGGCGCCGCCGGGCATGGCGCGCACCGGCAGCTCCGCGGCGCGCTCTCGGCTGCGGCCGAACAGCTCCTCCGCTGCGGGGTTCAGGTGCAGCACCCCGCCGTCCGCCCCGACGACGATCACCGCGTCCGCGATCGAGTCGACGGCGGCCCGGGCGATCGCCGCGGGCAGCGGAGGGATCTTGCCCGCGGGCGGCACGGCAGGACCGCGCTAGAGCGCGTCCTCGCCGCGCTCGCCCGTGCGGATGCGGATGACCTCCTCGACGGGCACCACGAAGATCTTCCCGTCGCCGATTCGCCCCGTCTTCGCGGCGCGCTCGACGGCCTCCACGACGCGGCCGACGAGCGAGTCGGCGACGACGACCTCGACCTTCACCTTCGGCAGGAAGTCGACCACGTACTCGGCGCCCCGGTACAGCTCCGTGTGGCCCTTCTGCCGCCCGAAGCCCTTCACCTCCGTCGCCGTGAGCCCCGCGACGCCGATCTCGGAGAGCGCCTGCTTCACCTCGTCCAGCTTGAACGGCTTGATGATGGCCTCGACCTTCTTCACGGCTCACCTCTTCGATGAAATGGATGCCGACGCTATGCCCCGCCTCGCGGGGCGGTCAACCGATCATGCCCGGTTTTCGGGCAGGCGCTGCCCACGACCCATACAGCTCCCGACGTCCCGCCGCTCGACTCCTGGTCATTCGGTTCCTGCCCAGGGGAGGGCTGCAACGGCCAGGCCACGAAGGGGGCCGCGTCACCTCGTCCGCGGCTAGAATGCGCCGCCCATGACGGCCCTCCAGCTCGCCCTCGCCGCCCTCGTGCTCGCGGTCCTCGCGGCGCTGCACTGGGCGTTCTGGCGCTGGAGGCTCGCGGCGCCGACGCGCGAGGACGAGGTGCTCCCCGCCCGGACCCGCGACGGCTGGACGCTGTGGCTCGGCCGTCGCAGGCCGATGGGGGAGCCGCGCGCGCCGCCGGTGCTGCTCGTCCACGGCATCGCCATGAACCGGCAGGCGCTCGACTTCGGGATCGAGCATTACTCCCTCGCCGCGCACCTCGCGCGGGCTGGCTTCGACTGCTTCACGCTCGACCTGCGCGGCCACGGCCGCTCGCGGCGCGGGCCGTCGCGCCGCTGGAACCTCGACACGTACCTCCGCGAGGACCTGCCCGCCGCGTTCGACGCGATCCGCGCCGCCACCGGCGAGGGGAAGGTGCTGTACGTGGGCCACAGCCAGGGCGCGATCCTGGGGATGGCGGCGTGCGCGCTCCACCCGGACCGCATCGCCGCGCTCGCGTCGCTCGCCGGGCCGATCCACTTCCACGAGCAGCCGAGGCTCGCGCGCCTCGTGCGCCTGCGGCACCTGAGCCTCGGGCGCGGGCTCCGCGAGCTCGCGCTCATGGTCGCGCCGTTCTCGGGCTTCTGGCACCCGCGGGCGTTCGACCTCTCCCTGAACCTCCGGAACGTGGAGCGGCGCGTCTACCGCCGGATGCTGGCGAACGCGATCGAGGACCTGCCGCCGGGCGTGCTCGATCAGTTCGAGGTGTTCGTGCGCGAGGACTCGTTCCGCTCCATGGACGGCGACCTCGACTACCGCGCGCTCTTGCGGAGCTGCACGCAGCCGGCGCTCTTCGTGTCGGCGGAGAAGGACGGCCTCGCGCCGCCGCCCGTCGTGGAGGCGGCGTTCCGCGAGTGGGGAGGGCCGAAGCGGTACGCGCCGTTCGGGCGGGACTACGGGCACACGGATCTCCTGCTCGGGCGGAAGGCGCCGGAGATCGTCTTTCCGGTCGTGCGGGAGTTCCTCGTCGAGCACAGCCGTGCCTCGACCGCAACGTCGACGGCGACCCCGACCTCGACCGCGACCCCGACCTCGACCGCGACCCCGACCTCGACCCCGACCTCGACCCGGTGAGGTGAGGGCCGGTCGGCTTCGCGCTACGATTCCCCCGTGCGCCGCCGCTTCGCCCTCGCCGCCGCCCTCCCCGCGCTCGTCTCGCTCGCGGTGATGGCGCTCGTGGCCGACCGCCTGGCCCGCCGCGCGCTCGAGGACGAGCTCTCGGCGCGGCTCGTCGCGGCGGCCAAGGCGGGGGCCGCGGCGCTCCCGGCCGACCGCGTCGCGCACCTCGCGCCCGGCGACGAGGGCACCCGCACGTACGGTCACGTCCGCTCGCGCCTCGACTCGATCGCCCGCGCCACGGGCACGCGCCTGTTCGCGTTCCGCCCCGATCGGACCGCGCTCGCGGATTCGTCGGGGCGCGCGCGCATCGGGGAGCCGCTGCTCGCGCTCGAGCGCGACCGGCTCGAGATCGCGGACGCGGTGAAGGGCCGCGCGGTGGCGAGCCAGCTCCTCTTCGAGGGCTCCGACGGCCGCCTCTACAAGACCGGCTACGCGCCGCTCGCGGACGCGTCCGGCGCCGTGGTGGCGGTCGTCGGCGCCGACGGCACCGCCGCGTCGTTCGAGACGCTGCGCCGGTTCCGGCGGCTCCTCGCGACGGTGGCCATCGCCGGCGCGGTCGTGGGCGCCGCCGTCGCCGCGCTCGCGGCGCTCTCCGTCACGCGCCCGCTCACGCGCATCACGGAGGCCGCCCGCCGCATCGCCCGCGGCGACCTCGAGACGCCGCTCTGGAAGCGCCGGCGCAAGGACGAGATCGGCACGCTGCGCGACACCATCGAGGAGATGCGCAAGGCGCTCCACGCGCGCGACGCGGAGCGGGAGACGCTCCTCGCCGGCATCGCGCACGAGGTCCGCAACCCCCTCGGCGCGCTCGACCTCTTCGCGGGGCTCCTCGCCGAGGAGCTCCAGGGGAAGCCGCAGGCGGCGCACGTGGCGCGCATCCGGACCGAGCTCGCCGACCTGTCGAAGGTGGTGGAGGAGTTCCTCGACTACGCGCGGGCCCGCCCGCCCGTGCGCGAGGGCGTCGACCTCGCCGCGCTCCTCGAGGAGGTGGCGGAGGTCGCGGGGCCGCTCGCGGCGCAGCGGCACGTGTCGCTCAGCGTGGACGGCGGCGGCACCGCGCGCGCGGACAGGGAGCAGCTCCGCCGCGCGGCCGTGAACCTCGTCCGCAACGCCGTCGAGGCGGCGCCGGCCGCGAGCGAGGTGGAGGTCGTGGCCCGCGCGACCGACGGCGAGGCGACGATCGAGGTGCGAGACCGCGGCCCGGGGCTCGATCGCTCCGCGCGCGCGAGCCTCTTCCGGCCGTTCTTCACCACGAAGG
>DASSQM010000105.1:0-11121 GCA_035702465.1 Anaeromyxobacter sp.
GAGCCACCCCGACGGCGGCGCGGTGATCCAGCTGCGCGAGGGCGACGTCCTGATGCTGGAGGGCATCCACGGCCTCGACCCGCGGCTCCTCGGCACGACCCCGCGCGCCGGCGAGCTCTTCCGGATCTTCATCCACCCCGCGACGACGCTGCCCTTCGACCGCCTCACCCGCGTGTCCGCGACGGACCTCCGGCTCCTGCGCCGCATCGTGCGCGACCGCCACCAGCGCGGCTACTCCGCCGCGGAGAACATCGAGCGCTGGCCGTCGGTCCAGGACGGCGAGCGCGAGCACATCTTCCCGTACCAGGACGAGGCCGACGCGGTGTTCGACGCCGCCCTCATCTACGAGCCCGCCGTCCTGAAGGTGTTCGCCGAGCGGTACCTGCTCGAGGTCCCCCAGAGCCACCCCGCGTTCCCCACCGCGCTGCGGCTCCGCTACCTCGTCGACCGGTTCGTCTCCATCTACCCCGACCACGTCCCCCCGACGTCCCTGCTCCGCGAGTTCATCGGGGGGAGCGGGTTCGAGTACTAGGCCCCCGTGCCCATCGACGACCACGACCTGTCGCAGATCGTCATCGAGACCGTCGGCGCGCTCGTCGTGGTGCTCGACCGGGACGCGAAGATCGTCCGCTGGAACTCGGCGTGCGAGGCGGTGACGGGGTACGCGCGCCACGAGGCGCTCGGCCGGTCCCTCGAGTTCCTCCTGCTCGCGGAGGAGCGCGACGGCGTCGCCGCGATGTTCGAGCGGCTCCTCTCCAGCGAGTGCGCGTGCCACTGCGAGAACCACTGGGTGACCCGGCGCGGCGATCGGCGGCTCATCTCCTGGTCCAACACGCGGCTCGTCGACGAGCGCGGCGACGTGACGGGCGTCGTCGCGACGGGGATCGACATCACCGATCGCACCCGCGCCGAGGACGCCCTGCGGCGCCAGGCGGCGCGGCTCGAGGCGCTCGCCGAGGCGTCGCGCGTCTTCGCGTCGGGGCTCGACTACAAGACCACGCTCGAGACGGTGGCGCGCCGCCTCGCCGAGCTCATCGGGGACGGCGCGCTCATCCGCGTGGTCTCGCAGGACGGCCAGTGGCTCCTGCCGGTCGCGAGCTACCACCCCGTGCCGGAGCGCGCCGCGCTGCGAAGGCGCATCCTCGCCGTCGCCCCCCAGCGCACCTCCGAGGGGCTCACCGCGCGCGTCCTCTCGTCCGCGCGCACCCTGCGCATCCCGCACCTCTCCCTCGACGTCGTGCACGCCGAGATGAAGCAGGAGTACTGGCCCTACCTCGAGGGCGTGACGAGCCTCATGATGGCGCCGCTCAAGCAGCGCCGCCAGGTGATCGGGCACATCACGCTCATGCGCGACGCGGGCGGACCGGCGTACACGCACGAGGACGAGACCCTGCTCGAGGACCTCGCCCACCGCGCGTCACAGGCGGTCGAGAACGCCCGCCTGTACAGCGAGGCGCAGGCGGCGGTGGCGGCGCGCGACGAGTTCCTCTCCATCGCCTCGCACGAGCTGCGCACGCCCCTCACCGCGCTCCGCCTCGCGCTCGAGAACATGCGGCGCGTCTCGACGCGCGAGGCCATCGAGCGGCTGCCGCCGCAATACGTGGAGCGCGTGCTCGCCACCGCGGAGCGCCAGGGCCAGCGCCTCGAGAAGCTCGTCGCGGCGCTGCTCGACGTCTCGCGCATCCAGATGGGCCGCCTCGAGCTCGACGTCGAGGAGGTCGACCTCGGCGCGGTGATCGGCGACGTGGCGGCCCAGTTCGAGGACGAGGCCGCCCAGACCGGATCCACCATCGAGGTCCGGGGCGAGCCGGTGCACGGGTACTGGGATCGCCTGCGCGTCTCGCAGGTGGTGACGAACCTCCTCGCGAACGCGGTGAAGTACGGCGGCGGGAACCCCGTCGAGATCGACTTCGGGCCGCGGGAGGACCGCGCCGCCTTCGTCGTGCGGGACCACGGCATCGGCATCGACTCCGCCGACCAGCCGCAGATCTTCGAGCGCTTCGAGCGCGCGGTCTCGTCGCGGAACTACGGCGGGCTCGGGCTCGGCCTCTACATCGTGAAGCGCATCGTGGAGGCGCACGGCGGGACCATCCGCGTCGAGTCGACGCCGGGGAAGGGCGCCTCCTTCTTCGTGGAGCTGCCGCGCCGGCCCTCGGTGTCGATGCGCGCGGCGGAGCCCGGGCCGGCGGCCTAGCCGGGGTCCCCGAGGAACCCCGCCGCGGGGAACAGGAGCACGTCCTCGATCGCCTCCGCGCCGGTGAGCAGCATGAGGAGCCGGTCGAAGCCGACGGCCACGCCGCCCGCCTCGGGCATGCGGCCCACCGCCGCGAGGAACCGCTCGTCGACGGGGTAGGCGCGCCGGCCCAGGGACCGCCGCAGCGCCTGCTCGGCCTCGAGCCGCGCGCGCTGCTCGGCCGCGTCGGTGAGCTCGCTGAACCCGTTCGCGAGCTCGAGCCCCCCGGCGTACAGCTCGAAGCGCTCGGCGACCGCGGGGTCGTCCCGCTTCACGCGCGCGAGCGCCGCCATGGGGGCCGGCCAGTCGACGAGGTACGTGGGGCGGGCGAGGCCGATGCGCGGCTCGACGGCGTCGAGCATCACGCGGAAGAAGACGTCGTCGAACGCCTCGCCCGGCGGGCCCGGGTCGTGCCCGGCCCGGCGCGCCGCGTCGGCGAGGCGCGCGGCGTCCCCGCCGCAGGCGGCGAGGTCGACGCCGGCGTGGCGCCGGAAGGCCTCCGCCACCGTGAGGCGCTCGAACGGCGCGGAGAGGTCGATCGCCGCGCCGTTTCGCGCCGAGCGGGGGACGCCGCCCGGCGAGAGCGCCCGGGCGCAGGCCTCGACGAGCCGCTCGAGGTCCGCCATGACGGCCTCGTAGTCCGCCCCGGCGCGGTACAGCTCGAGCATGGTGAACTCGGGGTTGTGCGTGCGCGAGACCTCGCCGTTCCGGTAGACGCGCGCGAGCTGGAACGTCCGCGGGAAGCCGTCGGCGAGGAGCCGCTTCATCGCGTACTCCGGGCTCGTGTGGAGGAAGAGGGGCCGGGGTGCGCCCCCGCCCTCCGGCGCGAACGCCGTCTCGAACGCCTGGATGTGCGGCTCCATCCCCGGCGCCGGGACGAGGGCGGGCGTCTCGACCTCCTCGTACCCCATGGCCCCGAGCACCTGGCGGACGGCGGCGGCGAGCCTGGCCCGCGCCCGGGCGTTCCTCCGCTGTGCGTCCGTGATCACGGGCTAAAGACTACAGCCGACAGCCCACGGCCCACAGCCCGGCAGCGCTTGCGGCGGCCTCGAGGCCGGTGGCCGAGGGCCGAGGGCTGTAGTCTGATGCCCCGACTGGTTCGGCGGACCCGGGCGGGCTAACATCGCGAGACCGTGGCCGAGGTCGCACCTCAGACCGCTTCCTCCGAGTTCAAGCCCCACCTCTTCGGAAAGTTCTTCCTCCTGCAGCGGCTGGCGGTGGGAGGGATGGCGGAGATCTACAGGGCTCGCGTGCCCGGCGCGCGGGTCCCCGGCGAGCCGGGCGGCTTCGAGAAGGAGCTCGTGGTGAAGCGCATCCTGCGCGCGCGCGCACAGGACGTGAACTTCATCCGGATGCTCGTCCGCGAGGCGATCCTCACGGTCCAGCTCACGCACTCGAACGTCGCCCAGGTGTACGAGTGCGGGAACATCGGCGGCGACTACTTCATCTCCATGGAGCTCGTGAACGGCGTCTCCATGAAGGAGATGATGCAGGCCTTCGCGCGCGCCGGCGCCCAGCTGTCGCCCGAGCAGTCGATCTTCCTCGTCCTCCAGCTCCTCCAGGGCCTCGCGTACGCCCACCGCAAGAGCGATCCCGCGGGCAACCCGCTCCAGATCGTCCACTGCGACGTCTCCCCGGACAACTGCCTCCTGTCCTGGGAGGGCGAGGTGAAGCTCCTCGACTTCGGCATCGCGCGCGCCGCCACCGGGCTCTCCAACTACAAGGAGGGCATGCTCATGGGGAAGCTCGGGTACGTCGCGCCAGAGCAGGCGTCGCTCGAGCGGCAGTGGGACCACCGCGTCGACATCTTCGCCTCGGGCATCATCCTCTACGAGCTCCTCACGAAGCAGAAGCCGTTCCCGAAGGCCACCGACGTCGAGTCGCTCATCGAGTCGCGCCGCGCCAAGGTCGTGCCGCCGACCGCGATCGATCCGCGGCTCCCGAAGGACGTGGACGCCATCATCGCTCGCGCGCTCGCGTACGATCCCGACAAGCGCTACCCCGACGCGCGCGCCTTCGCAGACGCGCTCGTCGACGTGCTCTTCCCCACGCCGCACTCGGCCATCCAGGACCACCTCGGAAAGCAGATGCAGCAGGTCTTCGCGGACAAGATCGCGCGCCAGCGCGCCGGCCGCGCGCACGACCCGCTCATCATGAAGGTCCTCTACAACGCCGCCCAGCAGGAGACGCAGTACTTGGAGGCGTCGCCGCCGCCCGTGGGGGGCTTCCGCGCGCCGGAGGCGGTGGACGCGCACGTGCAGGATCTCCGGGCCCGGCCGCGGGCCCGCCGCCCGCAGACCATCGTGAAGGACGGCGTGCGCCTGTCGACCGCCGCGCTCGTGGGCCTCCTCGTCGCCGGCGCCGGCGCGGTCGGCTTCCACTTCGGCGCGCCCTGGCTGCGCCCGGGGGCCGTGCTCGTCACGTCCGATCCGCCCGGGCTCGAGATCACGTTCGACGGCCAGAAGACGTCCTCCGTGACGCCCGCCGCCATCGAGGGAGTCCTGCTGTCGCGCAAGCACGAGGTGACGCTCGGGGGACCGCAGGTGAAGGAGACGACCGTTCCCGTCCCCGTCGAGCCGGGGAAGCTCGTCTCCCGGATCCACGTGAAGCTCGCGTCGCCGTTCGGCGCCATCACCATCGAGAGCGAGCCACCGGGCGCGGAGATCGTGGTCGACGATCGCCCCGCGGGGCGGACCCCTGTCACGGTCGCGGACGTGCGCCTCGATCATCGGCACCGCATCGATCTCGTCCTCGCGGGCCACGAGATCGACCAGTTCGTCGTGCTGCCGGAGAAGGACGGGCTGCACTTCAAGCGGCGGCTCACGCGCGTCGAGGCGCGCAGGCGGACGGACGGCGCGAGGGGGCAATGAAGCTCGTCATCGAGGACGAGGCCGGGACCCGGTCCGTCGTCCCCTTCGCGGGCGACGCCATCGTGGTCGGCCGCGGCTCCGAGGTGACCTTCCGCCTCGCCGACCGCAACGTCTCGCGGCGCCACGCGCGGTTCGTGCGCCAGAACGGGACGGTGTTCGTCGAGGACCTCGGGAGCCTCACCGGTACGCGCGTGAACGGCGAGCGCATCGCCGGCAAGAGGAAGCTGCGCGAAGGCGACCTCGTGCAGATCGGCGACTACGACCTCGCCGTGCTCGCCGAGGGCGCCGCCGTCGCGCCCGATGCGCCTCCGCCGCTCCCCGCGGGCGGCCGGGATCCGAACGCCATCACGCTGCGGCTCGACCCGCAGGCGCTGCCGCCGCCCCCGGAGCCGCCTCCGCGGCCCCGCCGGCGCGTCCTGCGCATCACGCTCGTGGCCGGCGCGCTGGCCCTCGCGGCCGGCGCGGCGGCGGGGTGGGCCGTGGGCGCGCTCACGGCGTCGCGGTGACGGGCGGGCGAGCGGGCGCTCGGCGGGCGGCTCGACGTCGAGAAGGACGCTCCAGCCATACCCGCAGCGAGGGTTGCGCGGCGGGCACGGGGCCCCACGTTCATCCGCGAGTTGATTGCGGATCCACTCCAAGTGACGCTCGTGATGGGGGGCTGGAGATCACACGGGAACCGGGTGCCGCTGTGAACTGGGACGTCGCGCTGCCGCTCACCGCCGCCGGATCCGGGGCCGCGTTCGCGCAGCTCGCGGCGTGGCGCGCGGGCCATGCGCGCGCGGCGCACACGGCACGCGCGCTCCTCGCCGGCGCGGCCGCGTTCGGCCTCGCCCTCGCCGCGTACGACGCGCTCGCCATCGCGGGCGCGCCGATCCGCTGGCGCACGCTCGCGGGCGGCGGGGCCGCGTCGGCGCTCGCCGCTGCCGTCATCGGGCTCGTCGAGGAGGGGGCGAAGCTCGCTGGCCTCCTGCTCGTCGTCGACCGCGCCACGAGCCGGCGCAGGGTGGCCGCCGCCGCCGCCAGCGTCGCGGCCGGGTTCGCCGCCCTGGAGGCGTACGTCGTGCTCGCCGGCGCCCCCTCTGCAGCGGCCCTCGGCCGGGCGGCGCTCGCGCCCGTGGCGCACGCGTTGCTCGCCGCTCCGCTCGCGCTCGGCGTCGTGGCGTGGCGGCGTCGCCGTGGCGGTGCGGCGCTCGCCGCTACGCTCGCGACGGCGGCGGCGCTCCACGCGGCGAGCGACCTCGCGCTCGCGGCGCCGGCGATCGGGCGGTGGGGCTACGCGGCGGCGCTCGCGGCGCCCGCGCTCGGACTCTTCTTCCTGCTCCGGAAAAGAAAGGGTCCGCTCGGCTGGCGGACCCTGGATACGCACCGGGGGCGACCGCTCCTCGGTTCACCGGCGGGAGGCCGGTCTTGCGTCTGACGGATTAGTGCGCACATCGTCGCCTTCCGTCAACCCTTCACGGGCCTTCTCCCCACCGGGGGTGCCGCCGTCGGGGACGCGCTCTCCGGCGCGGGGAGCGCCGCTCCGCGTCTCGACGAGCGTGCGGATCGCGCCTGCGACATCCTGGTAGCTCACCGGCTTCCGGAGGAACAGCGCGACGCCGAGCCCGGCGAGCTTCTCGCGCTCGGGCTCGCCCCCCGAGGTGATCACCACGACCGGCAGGTTCGCGAGGTTGGGCTCGGCGCGGATCTTCTCGACGAGCGTGATGCCCGACAGGACGGGCATGAACACGTCCGTCACGAGCACGTCGATCGAGGGCGGCCGCAGGAGGCGGTCGAACGCCGCGCCGCCGTCGCTCGCGACCTCGATGCCGAGCGCGGGGAAGCCCTCGCTCTCCGAGAGGCGCCGCAGCGCGGCCGTGTACATGGACGCGACGAGGGCGTTGTCCTCGACGAGGAGCACGCGGTAGGCGGGGTCCTTCCCGCGCGGCGAGCCGATCCGCTCGGCCACCTCGGCGAGCCGGGCGCGATCCGCGGTCCGGTCGGAGGGGACGCAGACCGCCACGCCGGGGGGTGCGCCGGGCGAGGCCGGGCGCCGCCGCATCACCTCGACCTGGAGCTCGAGCGGCTCGAGGAGCTGCGGGAAGGAGACGACCAGCGTGACCCGCTCGCCGACCTCGAACTCCCGCTCGGTGCGGATGAACAGGCCACCCGCCGAGAGGTTCTCGGTGTAGTCGAGGACGCTCTCCGCGCCGGCGTACTGCACGGCGAGGATGAGCGGGAAGCGGGGGTGGGCCCTGCGCTCGCCGGTCACGCGTCTGCATTGTGCGCCATCCGGGGCCCGAACGGCACTTTTCCGATCCACCATGAGCGCAGGACGCGTCGCGTCGCGGTCGCCTACCGGCACCCGCGGTGCGCCCAGGTGGGCCCGCGTGCGCCCTCTGGCGTTCGGCTAGAGTCGCTTCCGTCGGGGGGAGGCGCCGGATGGACTCCATCGAAGGCCGGGTCGCGCTCGTCACGGGGGGAGGCCGCGGCATCGGGCGCTCCATCGCCCTGGCCCTCGCGCGAGCGGGCGCCCACGTCGCCGTCGCGGCGCGGACGGTGCCCGAGATCGAGGCGGTGGCGGCCGAGGTGAAGGCGCTCGGGCGCAGGACGTTCTTCTTTCCGCTGGACGTGTCGGACCGCGCCCAGGTCGCGCGCGCCCCGCGCGCCGTGGCAGGTGCGCTCGGCCCCGCCGACATCCTCGTGAACAATGCGGGCATGTACGCGCTCGCCCCCGTGCACGAGATGGACGACGCGACCTGGGACGCAGTCCTCGCCGTGGACCTCACCGCGGCGTTCCTGCTCACGCGCGCCTGCCTGCCCGGCATGTACGAGCGGCACTGGGGGCGGGTGATCAACGTCGCGTCCTACAACGCGCAGCTCGGCGCCAAGGGGCCATCCGCGTACGTCGCCGCGAAGGCCGGGCTCATCGGCTTCACCCGCTCGCTCGCGCTCGAGGCCATGCGCAAGGGCGTCACCGCGAACGCGATCTGCCCGTCGCTCACCGAGACCCGGATGATGGACGAGGTCGTCGAGCAGGTCGCGCTCCGCACCGGGCGTGACGTGGAGGAGACCCGCACGGTCGTCGTGCGGGAGACTCCCCTCGGCCGCGCCGCACACCCGGACGAGGTCGCGGACGTCGCCGTGCTCCTGGCACGGAGCCCGTACATCACGGGGCAGGCGATCAACGTGGCGCCCGCGCGGTGAGGGTCGCGCTCCGGCTTGACGCCGCCCCCGCCGGCCTGCCCTAATCCACCCTTTCCCGGAACAGGCGAAGAGGCGACGACGATGGATACGAAGTTCCTGCTGGGCGAGAACCAGATCCCGACGCACTGGTACAACATCATCCCCGACCTGCCCGGCCCGCCGGCCCCGGTGCTCCACCCCGCCACCGGCAAGCCCGTCACGCCGCAGGACCTCCTGCCGCTCTTCCCGATGGGCCTCATCGAGCAGGAGGTCTCGGGCGAGCGCTGGGTGAAGATCCCCGACGAGGTCCGCGAGGCCTACCGGATCTGGCGGCCGTCGCCCCTCTTCCGCGCGCGGCGGCTCGAGGCCGCGCTCAAGACGCCGGCCCACATCTACTACAAGTACGAGGGCGTCTCGCCCGCAGGCTCGCACAAGCCGAACACCGCCGTGCCGCAGGCCTACTACAACAAGATCTTCGGGACGAAGCGGATCGCGACGGAGACCGGCGCCGGCCAGTGGGGCTCCGCCATGGCGATGGCGGCCTCCATGTTCGGGCTCGAGTGCACGGTCTACATGGTGAAGGTCTCGTTCGAGCAGAAGCCGTACCGGAAGTCGATGATGCAGCTCTGGGGGGCGAACGTGATCCCGTCGCCCTCGGACAAGACCAACGCCGGGCGCTCCATCCTCGCCCAGGACCCGAAGAGCCCCGGCTCGCTCGGCATCGCCATCTCCGAGGCGGTGGAGGACGCCGCCACGCACGAGGACACCCGGTACTCGCTCGGCTCGGTCCTGAACCACGTGTGCATGCACCAGACCGTGATCGGCCTCGAGGCGAAGGAGCAGATGAAGCTGGCCGGCGATTACCCGGACGTCGTCATCGGGTGCCACGGCGGGGGATCCAACTTCTCCGGCCTCGCGTTCCCGTTCGCCGCCGACAAGGCCGCCGGCAAGAAGGTGCGCATCCTCGCCGTCGAGCCGACGTCCTGCCCGACGCTCACGAAGGGCGTGTACGCCTTCGACTTCGGCGACACCGCCAAGATGGCGCCCATCGCGAAGATGTACACCCTGGGTCACGACTTCGTGCCCCCCGGTATCCACGCCGGCGGGCTCCGCTACCACGGCGCCGCGCCGCTCGTGTCGCAGCTCGTGAACGCCGGCATCGTGGAGGCGAAGGCGGTCCCGCAGCTCGCGTGCTTCGAGGCGGCGGTGCTGTTCGCGCGCACCGAGCTCGTCATCCCCGCGCCCGAGTCCTCGCACGCCATCCGCGGCGCGATCGACGAGGCGCTGCAGGCGAAGCAGGAGGGGAAGGAGAAGGTCATCCTCTTCAACCTCTCCGGCCACGGCCACGTCGACATGGCCGCGTACGACGCGTACTTCGCCGGGAAGCTGGAGGACTTCGACTACCCGGCGGAGAAGGTGAAGGAGTCGCTGGCGAAGCTGCCGAAGGTGGCCGTCTAGCCCGTTCCGACCGAGCGTTCGAGGCGTCCTCACCCACGGTCATTGTCCCCGTCCGGGTCCGCGCCGCGGCGGCCCGGGCGTGGTTGACTGGGCGCGCCCACGGGAGGACGCCATGAAGAAGACATCCCTGCTCGCGCTCGCCCTCGCCCTCGGCGCCGCGCCCGCGCTCGCCGCCGAGACGCGCCTCTCCATCGCCACCGGGGGCACCGGCGGCGTGTACTACCCGCTCGGCGGCGGCCTCGCGAACGTGCTCACGAAGGCGCTCCCCGGCGTCGAGGCGACCGCCGAGGTGACGAGCGCCTCGGTCGACAACGTGAAGCTCGTCGGAACGGGCCGGGCGGACATCGCGTTCGTGCTCGGCGACACCGCGGCGGACGGCTACAACGGCGTCGACAAGTTCAAGAAGAAGGAGCCGATCCGCGCCATCGCCGTCCTGTACGCGAACAAGGGGCAGTGGGTCACCGTCGAGGGGACCGGCATCGAGAAGATGCAGGACCTGAAGGGCCGGCGCATCGCCACCGGGGCGCCCGGCAGCGGGACGGAGGTCATCGCGCTCCGCACGCTCGAGGCGCTCGGCATCGACCCGAACAAGGACGTGAAGCGCGAGAAGCTGTCGGTGGCGGAGTCGGTGAACGCCATCAAGGACCGGAAGATCGACGCCTTCTTCTGGTCGGGCGGCGTGCCCACCGCGGCGGTCACCGACCTCGCCGCGACGCCGGGATACAAGATCAAGCTCATCGACCACGCCGACGCGATCCCGGCGCTCGTCAAGAAGTACGGTACGCTCTACGTGAAGGGGACCATCCCCGCGAAGTCGTACCCGGGGCAGGACAAGCCGGCCACGACCGTCGACGTCTGGAACCTCCTCATCGTGAACGAGAAGATGGACGAGAAGCTCGCGCACGACGTCGTGAAGGTGATGTTCGAGCAGAAGGCCGACCTGCAGGCCGTTCACTCCGAGGCCGCGAACCTCGACCTGTCGAAGCAGTACGAGATCGGGTCGCCCATCCCGTGGCACCCCGGCGCGGAGCGGTACTTCGCCGAGAAGGGCGTCAAGAAGACCAAGTAGCCCATGGCCCGACGGAGCCGCCCGCTCGCGCTCGCCGCCGGCGTCGTCGCGGCCGCGGCGCTCGCCGCCGCGGCCCCCAAGGGGGCGCCGCGCGGAGCGGACCTCGTCGTCGAGAACCAGGACCGCGGCATTACCTTCCGTGTCCACCTCCGGCCGGGCGAGGTCTTCTCGGTCGTGTACCGCCACTCCATCTACGACGAGCCGGTCACGGAGGACTTCGTGGTCGACGCGGACGGGCGCATCGAGCTGCAGGCGGTGACGAGCCCGAGCGCCGCCGTGCGCGAGTACTTCGGCATCACCTCGGCGGGCGAGCGGCACGCGTTGAC
>DASSQM010000106.1:0-9407 GCA_035702465.1 Anaeromyxobacter sp.
GCGCGGCGCGCGAGCGGCGTGCGAGGATGGCGGCTCCGGGGGTCGCCATGCACTCGAGGAAGCTCTCCGCCGCGCTCGCCGTCGCCGCCCTCTGCGGCTGCGCCACGATCTTCACCGGGACCACGGACACGCTCACCTTCAGCGCGAACGTTCCGGGGGTGCGGCTCACGCTCGACGGCCAGTACAAGGGCGAGCTGCCGCTCACCCTGCCGCTGTCCCGCAACTTCGTGGGCGGGCAGCAGTTCATCGCCCGGTTCGAGCGGGAGGGCTACGTCACCCAGGAGTTCAAGCTCCAGCGGGAGTTCAACGCGGTCGCGATCCTGGACATCACGAGCATCCCGACGTCCGGCGGCATCGACGTGCTCACCGGGTCGCTCATGAAGTTCTCGCCGACCGACTACCACGTGCAGATGCTGCAGCACGGTCATGCCGCGACGTCGCCGGAGTTCCGGCGCGCGACCGGCGTGTACCGGTGCGCGCTCGTGAACCACCGCGCGATCCAGAAGGATCTCGCGCGAGGCGGCGGCGAGAGCCTCCGGGCGTTCGCGGCGGCGGTGTCGGGCGGCGATGCCCGCGCCGCCGACGAGATCTACGGCGAGGCGCTGCGGAACAGGGCGCTCCTCGCCGGCGCGGTCACGGGCCAGGAGCTCGTCGAGCGGACCGGCCGCGTGCTCGCGGCGAGCGAGCCGCTGCGCGCGTTCCGGCCGTGACCGCTCGGCGACGCCGGCGCGGGGCATCACCCCGCCGCCAGCGCCTCCCGCACTCCGCGCACCACGGCCTCGTCCTCCCACGGCATCACCGTGCGCGGGTCGAGCACCACGCGGTCCTCCTCGATGCGGGCGACGATGGGCGGATCCCCCGCGCGCAGGCGCGCGAGGAGGGCGTCCGGATCGCGCGCGGGGAGCGCGAGGACGGACGTGGGGAGCGTCACCTCGGGAAGCGATCCGCCACCGATCGCCGACCGGCTCTCGCGCACCGCGCACCCCTCCGCCGCGCCTCCGATCGCCGCCAGCCAGATGCGCGCGCGGGCCACCAGCGCCTCGGGCGCGAGCGCGATGGCGCGCCACACGGGGATGGACGTCGTCGCCTCGCCGCGCTCGTAGTGCGCGAGCGTCGCCGCGAGGCCAGCGATGGTCACCTTGTCCACGCGCAGCGCGCGCATGAGCGGGTGCCGCTTCACGCGCCGGATCGCCTCGGCGCGGCCGGCGAGGATCCCCGCCTGCGGGCCGCCGAGGAGCTTGTCGCCGGAGAAGGTCACGAGGTCCGCGCCGGCGCGCACCCGCGCCTGCACCGTCGGCTCGTCGCCGAGCCCGAAGGGCGCGGTCTCGATCAGCGTGCCCGAGCCGAGGTCGTCCACGACCCACAGGTCCCGCTCGCGCGCGAGCGCGACGAGCTCGTCGAGCGCCGCGTCCGCCGTGAAGCCCGTGAGCCGGAAGTTCGAGCGGTGGACGGAGAGGAGGATGCGCGTGCGCGGCCCGATCGCGTCGGCGTAATCGCGCGCGTACGTGCGGTTCGTGGTCCCCACCTCGACGAGCGCCGCGCCGGACCGGCGCAGCACGTCGGGGATGCGGAATCCCCCGCCGATCTCGACGAGCTGGCCGCGGGAGACGATGACTTCCGGAGGGCTCGCGGTCGAGGTCGGGGTCGGGGTCGCGGTCGGGGTCGGGGTCGCAGTCGAGGTCGGGGTCGGCCTCCCCTCCATCAGCGCCGCCAGCGCCAGCATCACCGCCGACGCGTTGTTGTTCACGACGACCGCGCCTTCGGCGCCGGTGAGCCTGCACAGCGCCGCCTCGGCGTGCCCGTAGCGATCCCCGCGCTCGCCCTTCCCCAGGTCGTACTCGAGGTTCGTGTACCCCCGCGCCGCCCGTCCCATCGCCTCGATCGCCTGCTCGGAGAGGGGAGCGCGGCCGAGGTTCGTGTGGACGACCACGCCGGTGGCGTTCACGACGGGGCGGAGCGACCCCTTCGATGCGGCTTCCAGCCGCAGGACGAGACCTCGCTCGATCTGCTCGGGGGGAGGGCACGGAGCGCCGCCGAGGATGTCCTTGCGCGTCCGGTCGAGCTCGCTCCGGATGGCCTCCATGACCGGCTCGTGGCCGATCCGGGCCACGAGGCCGGCCCGATCGGCCGCCGCGAGCAGCCGGTCGGCACGGGGGAGCTTGCGCACCTCCGGCGACCCTCCCCCGCGCGATTTTGGAGCCGTCATGTCCGCATACTCCGGAGGCTTTTCGACGGAGAAGAGGCTTGTCTAACCGGCGGCGAGAGGGTAATCCTTCGCCCCACTCCTATGCCCCCCATCGTAGCCTCTCCGGCAGCGGCAGAGTCCTATTTGTGGGCGATCATCCTGTTCCCGCTCGCCGGCGCGATCGTGAACGGCCTCGCCGGCCGGCGGATGGGCAAGTCGAACGTCGCCCTCCTCGCCATCGGCGCGATGGTCGGCGCGCTCGCCGTGTCGATCGTCGCGTTCGCGTGGACGGTGCAGGGCGCCGTCCTCCACTTCCGCGGCGATCCGTGGTTCCGCATCGCCGGGCCCGACGGCCGCGCGCTCGTCTCGATCGGCTGGGGGCTCGCCGTCGACCGGCTCTCCGGGACGATGATCATGGTCGTCACCGGCGTCGGGACGCTCATCCACGTCTACTCGGTCTCGTACATGTCGCACGAGGACGACGCCGGGTTCGCGCGGTTCTTCACGTACCTGAACCTCTTCGTCGCCGCGATGCTCACGCTCGTCCTCGGCGACACGCTCGTCCTCACGTTCGTCGGCTGGGAGGGCGTCGGCCTCTGCAGCTACCTCCTCATCGGCTTCTGGTACACGGATCCGCAGAAGGCGTTCGCGGGGCGCAAGGCCTTCGTCACGAACCGCATCGGCGACTTCGGGTTCCTCCTCGGACTGTTCGCGCTGTTCTCGATCTTCGGGACCGCGAGCTACGAGGAGCTGACCGCGATGGCGCGGCAGGTCGACACCTCCGCGGTGATCCAGTCCGGCCTCTTCGCGGGGATGACGTTCCGGACCGCGATCACCCTCGCGCTCCTCGGCCTCTTCGTCGGCGCGTGCGGGAAGAGCGCCCAGCTGCCGCTCTACGTGTGGCTGCCCGACGCCATGGCCGGCCCGACGCCGGTCTCCGCCCTCATCCACGCCGCCACCATGGTGACGGCGGGCGTCTACCTCGTCGCGCGCAACGCGTACCTCTTCTCGCTCGCGCCCAAGGCGATGGCGGTCGTCACCATCGTGGGCGCGCTCACGGCGCTCTTCGCCGCGCTCATCGCGTTCGTCCAGACCGACATCAAGAAGGTGCTCGCGTACTCCACGGTGAGCCAGCTCGGCTTCATGTTCATCGGCGTCGGCGTGGGCGCCTGGTGGGCGGGCATCCTCCACCTCGTCACGCACGCCTTCTTCAAGGGGTGCCTGTTCCTCGGCGCCGGCTCGGTGATGCACGGCATGGGCGACGAGACCGACATCCGCAAGATGGGCGGCCTCGCGCGGAAGATGCCGCTCACCGCGCTCACCTTCGGGATCTCGACCCTCGCCATCACCGGGTTCGTGCCGCTCTCCGGCTTCTGGTCGAAGGACGCCATCCTGGGGAACGCGCTCTTCAGCCACAACCCGGCCTGGCACTCGGTGGGGCTCTGGGCGTACGCCATCGGCACCGCCGCCGCGCTCGGCACGGCCTTCTACATGTCGCGGCTCTACTTCCTCACGTTCGTGGGGAAGCCGCGCACGCCGCAGGCGGAGCACGCGCACGAGTCGTCGCCGATCATGACGGTGCCGCTGCTCGTCCTCGCCTTCCTCGCCGTCGTCGCGCTCGTCCTCGCGCTCCCCGGCCACTCCGAGTGGTCGATGATCTACGAGCACTACATGGTGCCCGTGTTCGCGCCGGCGACGCAGCAGCTCCTCCGCGTCGGGCACCTGCACGCGGGCGACCACCCGGCCTGGCCGTTCTTCGCCGCGTGGGTCGCCGCCGCGGTCGGCACGGCGATCGCCTTCGCGATGTACGCCGGCGCGTGGCGGACCGCGCCCGAGCGGCTCGCCCGCGCGTTCCCGGGGCTCTACCGGTTCGCGTACGAGAAGTTCAGGGTCGACGAGCTCTACGAGGCGATCGTGCTCGAGCCGGTGAAGTACCTCGCGTACGTCCTCTGGCGCGTCGTCGACGTGTTCGCCATCGACGGCATCTTCGTGAACGGCGTGGCGCGCACCGTCGCGCTCGTCGGCGGCGCGGTGCGGGGGTTCCAGAACGGCGACGTGCAGCGCTACGCGGCCATCATGGCGGTGGCGGCGGCGGTCATCCTCTGGTCGGTGCTGGGCGTGGGAGGGAGCCTGCCGTGAACCTGCTCACCGTCGTCACGTTCCTGCCGCTGCTCGGCGCCGTCGGGCTCGCGCTGCTGCCGCGCGACGAGGCGGGCCAGCACCGGGTCGTCGCGCTCTCCGTCTCGATCGTCACGTTCCTCCTGTCGCTCGGGCTCTGGTTCGGCTTCGACGCGGCGCCGGGCGCGCCGGAGTTCCAGTTCGAGCAGAACGTGCCGTGGGTCCGCTCCATCGGCATCGGCTACCACGTCGGGCTCGACGGCGTGGCGCTCCTGCTCGTCATGCTCACCACGGTGCTCGGGCCGGTGGTGGTGCTCTCCGCGTGGAAGGCGGTCCAGGAGCGCGTGAAGGAGTTCATGATCGCGCTGCTCGTCCTCGAGACGGCGATGATCGGGACGTTCGCGGCGCTCGACCTCGTCCTCTTCTACGTCTTCTGGGAGCTCATCCTCGTCCCGATGTACCTCCTCATCGGCGTGTGGGGCTCGCAGAACCGGCTCTACGCCACGGTGAAGTTCTTCATCTACACGTTCGCGGCGAGCGTCCTCATGCTGCTCGCCATCCTCTACGTGTACTTCCACGACGGCGGCACCTTCGACTACGTGGAGGCGCGGCGGACGCTGGAGGTCACGCCGACCGCGGCGCGCTTCCTGTTCCTCGCCTTCGCCCTCGCCTTCGCCGTGAAGGTGCCGATGTTCCCGCTCCACACGTGGCTGCCGGACGCGCACACCGAGGCGCCCACGGCCGGCTCCGTGATCCTGGCGGGCGTGCTCCTCAAGATGGGGACGTTCGGCTTCTTCCGGTACGCCATGCCGCTCTTCCCCGAGGCGGCCCTCGAGTACCGCACGCTCATCGCGGTCCTCGCGGTGATCGGCATCCTCTACGGCGCGCTCATGTCGTTCGTGCAGGCGGACATGAAGCGGCTCGTCGCGTACTCGTCCGTCTCGCACCTCGGGTTCGTGATGCTGGGCCTCATGGCGCTCTCCGCCGAGGGGCTCACCGGCGGCGTGTACCAGATGCTGAACCACGGCATCTCCACGGGCGCGCTCTTCCTCCTCGTCGGCATCCTGTACGAGCGGCGGCACACGCGCCTCATCTCCGAGTACGGCGGCCTCGCGAAGCAGGTGCCCTGGATCGCGACCGCGTTCGTGGTGGTGACGCTCTCGTCCATCGGCCTCCCGGGGACGAACGGCTTCGTGGGCGAGTTCCTCATCCTCTCCGGCACGTGGCTGTCCCGGATCGCGTCGTCGGGCTGGTTCGCCGGCGTCGCCGCGCTCGGCGTCATCCTCGGCGCGGTCTACATGCTGGTCCTCGTGGAGAAGGTGTTCTTCGGCCCGCTCGAGAACGCGCACAACCGGCACCTCCCCGACCTCTCGGTGCGCGAGGGCTTCGTGCTCGCGCCGATGATCGCGCTCATCGTGGTGATGGGGCTCCTGCCCCAGCCGTTCCTCTCGCCGGCGAAGCCCGCCGTGGACAGGCTCGTCCAGCGGTTCCAGGCCGCGGAGCAGCGGCTCGGCAAGGGGCCGCAGGTCGGAACCCAGTCCACCTCGTTCGCGACGCGCGTGCTCCTGCCGCCCGGCGCGCCCGCCATCCCCGTCGCGCCGGCTCCCGAGGGCCACTGACCCATGACCGGATTCCCGACCAAGGACTTCGTCGCGCTCGTCCCGGTGGCGATCCTCACCGCCGGCGCGATCGTGCTCCTCCTGTCCGAGGTGTTCCTCGTCTCCGGCCGGCGCGGCTACCAGGCCATCCTCACCGTCGCGTTCGCGGCGGCCGCCGGGATCGCGGCGGCGGCGCTGCCCGCGTCCGGCCCCGTCTTCGGGAGGCAGGCGACGGCCGACGGGTTCTCGGTCTTCGTCACCGTGGTGGTCTGCGCCGGGCTGGCGCTCTCGGCGCTCGTGGGCGCCGGCTGGCTCGAGGCGCGCAACGCCGAGCGCGGGGAGTTCTACGCGCTCGCGCTCTTCGGCGCGGCGGGCATGTCGCTCCTCGGCATGGCGTCGGACTTCCTCGTGGGCTTCATCGGCATCGAGACGATGAGCCTCGCCACGTACGCGCTCGCGGCGTACCTGCGGCGCGGCAAGCGGCCCGCCGAGGCGGCGTTCAAGTACCTCGTGCTCGGCGCGGTCTCGTCGTCCCTGTTCCTGTACGGCTCCGCCCTCCTCTACGGCGCGTCCGGGTCGACGCTCTTCTCGGACCTGTCGAAGGGGCACGGGTCGGCGCTCCTCCTCGCCGGCCTCGGCCTCGTGGCGGCGGGGGTGGCGTTCAAGGTCGCCGCGGTGCCGTTCCACACCTGGACGCCCGACGTGTACGAGGGCGCGCCCACGCCGGTGACCGCCTTCATGGCCGCGGGCGTGAAGACCGCGGCGTTCGCGCTGCTCGCGCGGATCTTCCTCGCCGCGGAGAGCGGCCCTGCGGCGCAGGCCAGCGCGTTCGGCGGGATCATCGCCGCGCTCGCGGTTCTCACGATGATCTTCGGGAACCTGCTCGCCCTCCCGCAGCGCAGCGTGAAGCGGATGCTCGCCTACTCCTCGATCGCGCACGCCGGGTACCTGCTCATCGGCGTCGTCTCCGCGGGCGCGGCGGGCGCGCGCGAGAAGGCCCTCTCCGGCGTCCTCTTCTACCTCGCGGTCTACTCCGCCACCGCGATCGGCGCGTTCGCCATCGTGGGCTTCCTCGAGCGCCGCGCGCGCGGGGACGAGGAGCCCATGGACCCGTGGGACCTGCAGCGCTTCGCCGGCCTCGCCGCGCGGCGGCCGGGGCTCGCGTTCGCGATGGCGGTGTTCCTGCTCTCGCTCGCGGGCATCCCGCCCACCGCGGGGTTCCTCGGGAAGCTCTACATCTTCCAGGCCGCCATCGGCGCGGAGCTCTACGGGCTCGCCGTGCTGGGCATCCTCACGAGCGTGCTCGGCGCGTACTACTACCTGCGCGTGGTGGTCTACATGTACATGCGTCCGCCCGAGGGCGAGGCGGAGGGGCTGCGCTCGCCGTCGATGGCGGTCGCGGTGGTCGCCGCCGTCGCGGTGGTGGTGCTCCTCGGGATCGTCGCGGACCCGGTGGTGCGGCTCGCGCAGGCGGCGGGGCTGCTGTAGCTAGCCCGTCGCGCGCGCCGGGCCGTCGAGCACGGCCTCGAGATCGATCGTGCGGAACGGCTTCGCGAGCATCGCCGCGTGCGGGTGGCGCGCCGCGGCCTTGGCGAGCAGCTCCGGGTAAGGGCCCGTCGCCACGGCGACCGCGCCCGCCGCCGCAGCAGCCTCCAGGACGGCGTCGGCGCCCTCGAGGTGGGCGTCGACCACGCAGCAGCCGAAGCGGCGTCCCGCGAGGCGCGCGCGCGCCTCCTCGGAGCTCGCGGCGACGGCGACCTCGTGGCCGTCCAGGCGGAGCGCGATGGCGAGGGCCTCTCGGAAGTTCCGGTCTTCGTCGACGATGAGGACCGACCGCGCCATGGCGAGGAAAAAAAACGAAGTGCAAAGCGCAGCTGAAGTGGCGGGGGGGGACCTACTTCAACCTCGCAGCTTTGCACTTCTGAGAGCATTCTTAGCAACGCGGATGCCACCGGAACAGGCAGGCCGGGCGCCACGGCGCATCAGGAAATCCGCGCACTTGCGCCCTGTGAGACCGCGGGTGCGCGTTCACGCGCAGGCGATCGTTTCAGATCCGAAAGAACCGTTGCAGAACTGAAAGGTTCGATCCCCCAAAGAATGGATCACCCGGTGCGCGGCGGATCGATCCCGAGCCGCTTCATCTTCCGCCAGAGCGTCGTCGCGGAGACGCCGATCTCGCGGGCCACGCGGGCGAGGTCGCCGCCGCAGCGGGTGAGGGCGGCGTCGATGGTGCGCCGCTCCGCCTCCTCGACGGCGGCCGCGAGCGTCCGGTTGGCGTCGTGCGCCCCGCCGGCGGGTCCGTGCGCATCGAGGTGCACGTCCTCGGGGTGGATCTCGGTTCCCGCCGAGAGCGCCGCGGCCTGCTCGATGATGTTCTCGAGCTCGCGCACGTTCCCCGGCCCGTCGTGGGACTGGAGCCGCGCCACGGCGCCGGGCGAGAGCGCCTTCTGGGCCCCCGTCCGCCGCACGAACCGCTGGAGGAAGTGGGACGCGAGGAGCGGGATGTCCTCGCGCCGCTCGCGCAGCGGCGGGATGCGCAGCGGGACCACCGCGAGCCGGTAGAACAGGTCCTCGCGAAAGCGGCGCTCGGAGATGGCGCGGCGCAGGTCCTGGTTCGTCGCGGCGATGACGCGCACGTCCACCTGGACCGGCGTCGACTCGCCCACCCTCCGGATCTCGCCCTCCTGCAGCGCGCGCAGGAGCTTCGCCTGGAAGCCGGGTGAGGTCTCGCCGATCTCGTCGATGAACAGCGTGCCGCCGTTCGCCTCCTCGAAGAGCCCGCGGCGCGCGCGGGTGGCGCCCGTGAACGAGCCCCTCGCGTGCCCGAACAGCTCCGACTCGAGGAGCGTCTCCGTGATCGCCGCGCAGTTCACCGGGACGAACGGCTTGTCGCCGCGGCGGCTCGCCACGTGGAGCGCGCGGGCCACGAGCTCCTTGCCGGTGCCGGACTCGCCGCTGATGAGGACCGTCGCGTCGGTCGGGGCGACGCGCACCACGCGATGGAGCACGTCCTGGACGGCCGCGGAACGCCCCACGATGTGCTCGAGCCCGTAGCGGCGCCGGAACTCGCCGGCGAGCAGGCTCACCTCGCCGACGAGGCGGCGCTTCTCGAGCGCCTTCTCGATGCGGAGGAGGAGCTCGTCCTCCTTGAACGGCTTCGCCAAGAAGTCGTACGCGCCCCGGCGGATGGCGTCGACCGCCGACTCGATCGTGCCGTACGCGGTCATCACGATGACCTGCGTCTCGGGCGCGCTGCGCTGCACGCCGCGCAGCACCTCCATGCCGTCGACCCCCGGCATGCGCAGGTCGGTCAGGACGACGTCGAAGGCCTCCTGCTGGACCCGCTGGATCGCCGCCGCCCCGTCCTCCGCCTCCTCGACCACGTGGCCGGCCTCGCGGAGCACGATGGCCGTGGTGGCCCGCATGTTCTTCTGGTCGTCGACGACGAGGATCTTGCCCCCCGGCGTCTCGGGGTGCGACGGTCGCGGCGCCTCCGCCGGTTCCGG
>DASSQM010000107.1:0-2160 GCA_035702465.1 Anaeromyxobacter sp.
GCGAGGAGCGGCCACCCGCACCAGAGGACGACCGGCGCCGCGAGGAGGAGCTGGAGCCAGTGGCTGCGCGCCGCCGGGAAGAGCCGCGCGACGGGATCGCCCGGCAGCATCTCGGACATGGCCACCGCGAGCAGCGGTGCCGACAGGATCGCGCTCACCCAGAGCCGCCGCGTCATCGAGGCGAGCTCGGGGTCGACGGCATCCTCCACGCTCGAGCCCGCACCTCGGGCAGTCGCCGGGCCGATCGCTGCGGACCTCGGGGTGCATCGGGCACACGTACGTCGCTCCTGCCGCGGCGCGCGGCGCCGGAGGGAGGATCGCGTCCGGCGGCCGCACCCAGCGCGTCGGCTCCGCGACGAACCGCTCGCGGCACCGCGGGCTGCAGAAGTGGTGCACGTGCCCGGCGTGCTCCGCGCTTCCGCCGCGCGGCGCGGCCGGATCCACCCACATCCCGCACACGGGGTCGCGCACGAGGCCGGCGGGGGCGGCGGAGCTCCCGGACGCGGGGATGGGCTCGTGGGGATTCGAGTGCTGCGTCGCCGGGAGCGTCATGGCGTGGTCTCCTCGCCGCGGTGGGAGGCGTCCTCTCAGCCCCGGGTCGAGCCGCCGAAGATGTCCATGCGGCCGCTCAGGCCGGCGAACACGAAGGCGCTCACCTTCCGGTCGGAGAGGTTCGAGTAGGAGCCCGCCCCGGGACGCTTCTCCTTGAGGAGCTCCGTCGCCGCGACGCCGAGGACGGGAGCGACGCTGAACCGCGGCGAGACGCGGTAATCCACGCCCACCTGGAGCCGGGCGAGATCGAGGCCCTGCATCGCGTGCGTGCCCATGCCGTGGTCGATCCAGATCCCGCGCCAGCCGAAGCCGAGGCCGACCCATGGGTCGAGCGTCGCGAACGGCCTGGTGTGGAACTGCGCCTGCACGCCGGCCGCCGAGGCCGTCATCCCGTCCGTCCCCTCGTGGCCGGCGTCGAAGAGCGCGCCCTCCTGATAGCAGCCGACCATCCAGCGGGGATCGATCCGCCAGCCGACCTCGAGGCGCAGCGCTCCGCCGTTTCCCGCGAGGTGCTGCAGGCCGTGCATCGTCCCGCCCGGCGAGCCGACGCCGCGCGCGTAGGCGGTCCCGATCGAGACCTCCAGCGGACCCGGGCCGTCCGCGCGGGCGAGGGTCGCGAGCGCGACGAGGGACAGCGCGAACGCCAGCTGCAACCAGCTCTTCACGATGCTCCGCTTCATGGTCTTCTCCGCGTGCCGGGAACGGCGCCGCCCGCTCGAGGCGCGCCGGAGCGCGGGCCCCATGCCCGCGCGCCGGCGGCCTTCCGGAGGAGCGGATTCCGTTCCGTGGGTTCTCGCGCCTGCTGACGAGCGGCGCGGCGAACTCTTACGGCGTGTGTCGCCGGCACCCGCAATCGAGGCAGCCGTGCCTCGCGCAGGAGCCGCAGACCGTGCGGAGCTTGTCGCGCAGCGCGGCGCGCGCGCGGTGGAGCCGCACGGCGGCGTTGTTCGCCGTGATCCCCTCGTCGCGCGCGGCCTCGGGCACGCTCGCGCCCTCGAGGTCGACGCGGCGCACGAGCCGTCCCCACTCCGGCTTGAGCAGCGGGACGAGCTCGTTCACGCAGGCGCAGACGGTGCGGTGGAGCTCCTCGTCGGCCACGTCCGGCGCGGCCTCGAGCGGCTCCGCCCGCGCGCGCCCGCGCTCGCGCCGGAGGTCGACGATGGCGTTCCGCAGGAGCCGGTAGAACCAGGCGACGGCGCTCTCGTCCTCGCGGATCGTCGCCTCCTTCTCCGCCGCCTTCACGAAGGCGGCCTGGAGGAGGTCCTCGGCCTCGGCGTCGCTCCCCACCCTGGCGCGCACGAACCCGAGGAACTCGCCCTTGAGCGCGACGAGCCGAGCGACGGCGGAGGATGTGGAGCCCCGGGCCATCGCTCGTCGTCAGTCGTGGATGCCGAGGACGGCGAGCCGCCCGCCCTCGCGCGCGACGAAGAGCACCACCGGCCTCCCTCCGACGTCGCCGACCGCGACCCACACCCCGGGCCTCGCGAGCGCCGCGACGCGCGCCGGCGGCTTGCCGTAGCGCGCCACCGCATCCTGCGCCGCGAGCACCTCGACGCCGTTCACGCGCGGTGCCGGCCCGGACCGCTCCGCGAGCAGCTCGCGCCAGCG
>DASSQM010000108.1:0-11166 GCA_035702465.1 Anaeromyxobacter sp.
CGCGGGCGCGAGGCCCCGCACGTCGGTCCCGTGCGGCCGCTTCCGGAAGTCGGAGCGCTGCCCCTGGTAGACGAAGCCTTCGGAGAGCGCCCGGGCGACGTCCTCCGGTCGCCCGTAGTCGGCGAGGAACGAGGCACGCTCGCCGGTGAGGAGCGCGTGCACGGCGTGGTGGAAGTCGTCGGCCCACACCGCCGAGGCACCCCAGCCGGCGGGCGGAGCGTCGAGCACGCGCCGGTCGTTCCGGTCGTTCTCGGCGACGACGTGCACCCGCCGCCCCGCGGCGCGGCCCGCGGCGTGCACCGCGTCGCAGAGGTCCGCGACGAGGTGGCGTGCGCTCCCGTCCTCGACGGCGTGGGTGGCGTCGAGCCGGAGCACGTCGACGTGGAAGTCGCGGATCCACTGGACGGCGGCGCCGATCATGAACGAGCGCACCGGGCCGGCGTCCCGGCCGTCGTAGTCGAGCCCGTCGCCCCACAGCGACCTGTGCCGGGAGGTGAAGTACGGCGCGAGGTCGCCGAGGTAGTTCCCCTCGGGGCCGAGGTGGTTGTAGACGACGTCGAGGCACACCGCGAGCCCCAGCTCGTGCGCGCGATCGACGAACCGCTGCAGCGCCGGCGGACCGCCGTACGCCTCGTGCACGGCGTACGGAGCGACCCCGTCGTACCCCCAGTTGCGGTCGCCCGGGAACGGCTGGACCGGCATCACCTCGACGCACGTGACGCCCAGCTCGGCGAGATCCGGCAGCCGCTTCGCCGCGGCGTCGAGCGTCCCCTCCTCGGTGAAGGTCCCGACGTGCAGCTCGTAGAAGACGAGGTCCTCGAGGGAGAGCCCCTTCCAGGCGACGTCGCGCCAGGCGTACCCGCCGGGATCGAAGAGCTCGGACGCTCCGTGGACGCCCTCCGGCTGCCGTCGCGAGGCGGGGTCGGGCCGTACGCGGTCGCCGTCGAGGACGAGCGCGTAGCGCGTGCCCTCGTGGGCGCCCGGCACGTCCGCCTCCCACCAGCCGCCGCCCATCGCGCGGAGGGCGTGGTCGCGCCCCGCGATCCGAACCGCGAGGCGTGACACCCGTGGTCCCCAGACCCGGAAGCGCGCCGCACCGGCCATCGACGTCGGCCCGTGCGCGAGCGCGCGATCGCCGTGCATTCACGGGTGAAGCTAGTGCGTGCGGCCGAGCGCGGAAGGCCGGCTTATCGTCATCCGGAGCAGGGAGAAACGGCCGGGCACGGGCCACCGCGCGCGCGCTCGCTCGCGCGGCCCTGGAGCAGCCCGTTTGGGCCGGACCACAACGGGGAGTCCCCGACCCGCGGGCCCGTCCGAGAAGGATCACCGATGCCGACGACCACGACCACGACCTCCGACCGCTCCGCCACCGCGACGAGCGGCCCCGCGACGTTGCCGACGAGGAACCCCCACCTCCTCGCCTGGATCGACGAGATGGCGCGGCTGTGCAAGCCGGAGCGGATCTCCTGGTGCGATGGCTCCGAGGCGGAGAAGGAGCGCCTCCTCGAGCAGGCGGTGGCGCAGAAGGTCCTCATCCCGCTCGATCAGAAGAGGTGGCCGGCCTGCTACTACCACCACTCGAACCCGAACGACGTCGCGCGCGTCGAGCACCTCACCTTCATCTGCACGCCGACGAGGGAGGAGGCGGGGCCGACGAACAACTGGATGGCGCCGAAGGACGCCTACCGCAAGCTCGGCGCGCTGTTCGACGGCTCGATGCGCGGGCGCACCATGTACGTGGTCCCGTACGTCATGGGCCCCGCGAACTCGAGCTTCGCGAAGATCGGCATCGAGCTCACCGACTCCATCTACGTCGCGCTGAACATGGGGATCATGACGCGGATGGGCAGCGTGGCGCTGGAGCGGCTCGGCGACTCGGACGACTTCAACCGCGGGCTCCACTCCGTCGCGGACTGCAATCCGGAGAAGCGCTTCATCTGCCACTTCCCGCAGGACAACACGATCTGGTCGGTCGGGTCCGGCTACGGTGGCAACGCGCTCCTCGGCAAGAAGTGCCTCGCGCTGCGCATCGCGAGCTACCTCGCGCGGAAGGAGGGCTGGCTCGCCGAGCACATGCTCATCCTCGCGGCGGAGAGCCCGGAGGGGAAGGTGTCGTACGTCGCCGCGGCCTTCCCGTCGGCGTGCGGCAAGACGAACTTCTCCATGCTCGTGCCGCCGAAGACGTTCGAGGGCTGGCGCATCCGCACCGTCGGCGACGACATCGCGTGGCTGCGCGTGGGCGAGAGCGGCCAGCTCTGGGCCGTGAACCCGGAGTACGGGTACTTCGGCGTCGTGCCGGGGACGAACGAGAAGACGAACCCGAACGCGATGCGGACGATCGAGAAGGACACGTTCTTCACGAACGTGGCGCGCACGGCGGACGGCGACGTCTGGTGGGAGGGCAAGGACGACGAGCCGCCTGCGGAGCTCATCGACTGGAAGGGCGACGTCTGGAGGCGGGGCTCGAAGGAGAAGGCGGCGCACCCGAACAGCCGCTTCACCTCCCCGATGGCGAACAACCCGGTGCTGTCGCGGTTCGCGCACGATCCGAAGGGCGTGCCCATCGCGGCGCTCATCTTCGGCGGGCGGCGCTCGTCGACGATGCCGCTCGTGCTCCAGTCCTTCAACTGGTCGAACGGCGTCTACCTCGCGTCGACGATGGGGTCCGAGACCACCGCGGCGGCGGAGGGCGTGAAGCCCGGCGTGCGCCGCGACCCGATGGCGATGCTGCCGTTCATCGGCTACGACGCGGGGTCGTACCTGCAGCACTGGCTCGACATGCAGGCCCGCATCCCGAACCCGCCCAAGGTCTTCATGGTGAACTGGTTCCGGAAGGGACCGGACGGCAAGTTCCTCTGGCCGGGGTACGGCGAGAACATGCGCGTGCTGAAGTGGATCCTCGAGCGCTCGCACTCGCGGGTCGGCGCGCGGGAGACGCCGGTCGGGCTCGTGCCGCGCCAGGAGGACATCAACGTGAGCGGGCTGTCGCTCTCGCACGAGACGCTGCACGCCGCGCTCCGCGTGGACCTCGCCGAGTGGGAGGAGGAGCTGACGTCGCAGAAGGAGTGGTTCGACAAGCTCGGCAAGACCCTCCCCCGCGCGCTCGCGCTGGAGCGCGAGCTGCTCATCGAGAAGGTGCGGAACGCGCGGAGGGCTCCGGCGGAGTAAGCTCTCGCCCGCATGTGCACGCTCGCTGTCGCGTGGCGGGTGGACCGCCGCTGGCCCATCGTCGCGGCCGCGAACCGCGACGAGCGGATGGGGCGGCCGTCGCAGGGGTGGGCGCTCCGCGAGGCGGGGAGCGGCGTGCGCTACGCCGCGCCGGGGGATCTCCTCGCCGGCGGGACGTGGATGGGCCTCTCGGATCGCGGCGTCCTCGCGGGCCTCACGAACTTCCACGCGCCGTTCGAGTGGTACCCCGACCCGGCGCGGCGCTCGCGCGGCGAGATCGTCCCGCTCGCGCTCGCGGCGCCCTCCGCGGCGGAGGCGCGGGCACGCCTCGCCGACGCGCCCGCGGAGCGCTGGAACCCGTTCCACCTCCTCGTCGCCGACTCCCGCAGCGCGTTCCTCTGGTGGTACGACGGAGAGCGCGCCGCGTTCCGCGATCTCGCGCCCGGCCTCCACGTCGTGACGGAGCGCTCGCCCGACGGCGCGTGCGCGCGCGGCGAGCTCGTCCGCGCGCGCTGGCCGCTCGAGCCGTCGGCGGAGCGGCTGCGCGAGGTGCTCACGATCCACGCCCGCGAGGATGCAGCGGGCACGTGCATCCACGGCGACCCCGTCTACGGGACGCGGTCGTCCGCCGTCGTTCGCGTCGCCTCGGACCTGGCCGCGTCCGAGCTCCTCGTGGCGGACGGGCGACCGTGCGTCACGCCCCTCGAGGATCGGTCGGCGCTCGTCGCGGCGCTCGCGCGCGCCGCTTGACGGCGCGCGCGCCGGGCGCCAAGAAGAGGTCCCCATGGGCCTGCTCGACAAGATCACGTTCCAGAAGCGCGACCCGGACCCGCCGGAGGCGATCGACCTCGTCGACGGCGCGATGAAGATCGTCTGGCACGGTGGCGCGGAGGTGACCATCCCGTTCGTGCGCCTGCGCGACGCCTGCCCGTGCGCCGAGTGCGTCGACGAGGCGACCGGGAAGAAGGTTCTCGATCCGTCCTCCATCCCGCCCGACATCAAGCCCGAGCAGCTCCTCCCGGTGGGGAACTACGCGATCCAGATCCACTGGTCGGATGGGCATTCGACCGGGCTGTACTCGTGGCGGACGCTGTGGATCGTGTCGGGGTTCGAGGAGTAACCCTCACACCGGGCTGCGGGAGGGCGCCGCGATCGGCGCGTGGCGGTTCACGTCCGGCGCGTGCCCCTCGCGCTCGCGGCCGAACCTGATCTGCCGCGGGTCGCCGGCGCCGCCGCGGAGCGCGTGGACGAGGAGCTTCACCGTGTTCGCGTCCGCCTGCTGCGACATCGCCTCCTGGACGAGCACGTCGGCGGCGCCGCGCGCGTCGTAGGCGGCGGAACGGTACGGTCGCGGCTGCGTGAGCGCGGCGAACGCGCTCGCCACCGACACGACCTCCATCGAGCGCGACGGCGTCGACACGAGCGACGGGTACCCCTGCCCACACCGCCAGTGATGACCGAGCGCCGCCTGCACGGCGGGGTGGGGGCCGAGCGTCCGCGCGAGGTGGTAGGCGCCCAGCAGCGGGTGCGCCGCCACGCGCTCCGCCTCGTCGCGCCCGAGCTTGTCCCGCAGGTGCGCGAGGTACGGCGGCACGTGCCGCATCCCGATGTCGTGCAGGAGCGCCGCCCCCGCGAGCTCCGGGACGCCGCGCGCCTCGCCGACCACGCCGAGCAGCATCCGCACCGCGATCGCCGCGGTCGCGAAGGCGTGACCGTGGATGGGCGACCCGGCGCGCCGGAGCGCGAGCAGCTCCGCGAAGAGCGCGTCCGGCAGCGCGGTCGCGAGCAGCAGCCGCCGCACGGCGTCGCGGACCGCCGCGGGCTGGAAGAGGAACCTGTACCGCTCCTCGCCGAGCGGGACGTCGACGTCCGCGGCGAGCGGC
Organism: Anaeromyxobacter sp.; assembly: GCA_035702465.1. Taxonomy (GTDB): domain Bacteria; phylum Myxococcota; class Myxococcia; order Myxococcales; family Anaeromyxobacteraceae; genus Anaeromyxobacter. Next base: position 5,052 of record DASSQM010000108.1, read on the forward strand.
GTCTCGGCGAGCGGACGGCGGGTGATGCGCGGCGCGCGCGCCGCCGCCTCGGCGATCGACTCCGGTGACAGGACGGTGCCCCGCGCGGCGACGAGGTCGCCGCGGCAGTCGGCGAGCTCCTCCGTCAGGATGAGCCGGTCGAACACGTGATCTCGACGCTAGCAGAAGCGGCGCGGCCCTTGGGAGCGCCGCCCCATCGATGGATCGCACGGCCCCCCGCGGAGGGACCGCTGCGCCAGTGCGCGGGCGTGGGCAGAGGTGAGTCCACGTCTCGGCCAGCGCGCCAAGCGTTCGGGGTCCGAACGCTTTCGCGCCGAGTGGAACCCGGACCCACCCCGTCCAGGCTCAGGACCGGCGCCGCGCCCTCGACATGGCGCGGTCCATCTCGCGCTTCGACTCGCGCTCCTCGATCGCCGCCCGCCGGTCCTCGTGCGCGCGCCCCTTCGCGAGCCCGATCTCGACCTTCGCCCACCCGTCCTTGAAGTACACGCGCAGCGGGACGAGCGTGTAGCCGCGCTGCTCGACCTTGCCGCGGATGCGATCGATCTCCGCCCGCTTCATGAGGAGCTTGCGGTCGCGCAGCGGCGCATGCCCGAACGAGGCGGCCTGCTTGTACTCGCCGATGCGGGCGTTCACGAGGAAGAGCTCGTCGCCGCGGGGCTGGGCGTAGGCGTCGGAGAGGTTCACGTTCCCCTCGCGGAGCGACTTCACCTCGCTCCCGGTGAGGACGAGCCCCGCCTCCCACGAGTCCTCGATCTGGTAGTCGAACCGCGCGCGCCGGTTCGTGGCGACGGCCTTCACGCCGTCGTCGGCCTTCCGTCCGCCCCCACCCTTCCCCTTCATGGCAGCCGCACGTTGTCGATGAGGCGCGTCTTCCCCACGAACGCCGCGACGAGCATCACCGACCCGGGCTCCGCGCGCGCGACGGGCGCGAGCGTCTCGGGGTGGACGATCTCCACGTAGTCGACGCGCGTGAGCGCGGCCTCGAGGCGCTCCCGGGCGCGCGCGCGAAGCGCGTCCGCGTCACGCTCGCCGCGGGCGGCGGCGTCGCGCGCCTCGAGGAGCGAGCGGGAGAGCGCGAGGGCCCTGCCGCGCTCCTCCGCGGAGAGATACGCGTTGCGCGACGAGAGCGCGAGCCCGTCCTTCTCACGGACGATGGGCATGCCCACGACCTCGATGCCGAAGGCGAGGTCGCGCACCATGGCGCGGATCACGGCGAGCTGCTGGAAGTCCTTCTCGCCGAAGAAGGCGACGTGGGGGACGGTGAGGTGGAAGAGCTTCGCGACGACGGTCGCGACGCCGCGAAAATGGCCGGGGCGCGACGCGCCACAGAGGCCCTCCGACACGCGCTCCACCTCGACCCACGTCTCGTGCGACGGCGCGAACATGCTGCGCGGGTCGGACGGGGCGAGCACGCGGTCGACGCCGGCGGCGGCGCACTTCGCGAGATCGCCCTCGAGGTCGCGCGGGTAGCGCGAGAGGTCCTCGCTCGGCCCGAACTGCGTCGGGTTCACGAAGATGGTCGCGACGGACAGGCCGCGCCGGCCGCCGGCGTCGGCGCGCCTCCGCGCCTCGCGCATGAGCGAGAGGTGCCCCTCGTGCAGGAACCCCATGGTGGGGACGAGCGCGATGCGCGCGCCCGCGGCGCGATCCGCGAGGCAGCGGACCTGCCACGCGGCGGGGTCCGTGATGAGTTCGGGGGTCACACCGGCGCGCCCATCACGCCGCCCTGCGGCTCCTCGCGATCGTCGTCCTGCGCGGCGGGGACCAGCCGCACCGGAGACGAGTGGAAGCTGTGCGCGTCGTCGGGGAACGTCCGCGCCTTCACCTCGCCCACGTAGGCCGAGACCGCGCCCTTCACGCTCTGTCCCACCTCGGCGTAGCGCTTCACGAACTTCGGCACGAAGGCGTCGTCCATGCCGAGGAGGTCCGTGAGGACGAGCACCTGCCCGTCGCAGTGCGGGCCGGCGCCGATGCCGATGGTGGGGATGCGGAGCTGCGCCGTGATGATGCGCGCGAGCTCGGCGGGCACGCACTCGAGCACGATCGCGTAGCAGCCCGCGGCCTCGACGGCGCGCGCGTCCTTGAGGAGCTGCTGCGCCTTGTCGGAGTCCTTCCCCTGCACCACGTAGCCGCCCATCTTGTGGACGGACTGCGGCGTGAGCCCGATGTGGCCCATCACCGGCACGCCGGCCCGGACGATGCGACGGATCACCTCGGCGAAGTCTGCGCCGCCCTCGAGCTTCACGGCCTCGACGCCGCCCTCGGCCACGAGGCGCATCGCGCTCTTCACCGCCTCGTCGGGGCTCGCCTGGTAGCTGCCGAACGGCAGGTCGCCGACGAGGTGCGCGCGCCCGCCACCGCGCGCGAGGCCGCGGCGCACGATGGTCGAGTGGTAGATCATCTGCTCGAGCGTGACGGGGAGCGTGGAGTCGTGGCCCTGCACGACCATGCCGAGCGAGTCGCCGACGAGGATGACGTCGGCGCCCGCCGCGTCGACGAGCCGCGCGGCGGTCGCGTCGTAGGCGGTGACGGCGGCGATCTTCTCGCCGCCCTCCTTCATCTTGCGCAGATCGACGATGGTGAGGCGCTTCTTCGCGCCGGAGTGCGTGGACATTCCTGAAACCTCCGGTGTAGGCCCCGGGCGCGGGGTCCTGCCCATTGGCGAGACGACACTCTAATACGGACGGGTGCCCATTGGCACGTAGTGCTGCCTTCCCTTGCGGTGCTTCTTGACGACGTTGACGAGGGAATCGAGCTCCGGGGAGCTCGCCTCGAGGTCGATGTCACTCGCGTTCACGACGAGGAGCGGCGTGTCGTCGTAGTGGAAGAAGAAGTCGTTGTACGCGCGGGACAGCGCGTCGAGCCAGCCTGCGTCGATCGACCGCTCGTAGTCTCGCCCCCTCCTGCGGATGCGACCGAGCAGCACGTCGGTGCGGGCCTGGAGGAACACGACGAGGTCCGGCTTGACGACGCGCGGCCCCATGAGCTCGTACACGCGGTCGTAGAGCGCGAGCTCCTCCGGGGCGAGCGTGAGCGTCGCGAAGATGCGGTCGCGGGCGAAGAGGTACTCCGCGACGATCGACTGGCTGAAGAGGTCCTGCTGGAACAGCGCCTGCTGCTGCTGGAAGCGCGACAGCAGGAAGAAGATCTGCGCCTGGAACGCGTGCTTCCGCCGGTCCGACCAGAAGCCGCGCAGGAAGGGGTTCTCCTCGAACGCCTCGGTGACGAGCCTCGCCTCGAGCCGTTCGGCGAGCGCCTGGGCGAGCGCGGACTTCCCGACGCCGATCGGGCCTTCGACGGCGATGTACCGGGGCCGCTCCATTCGGATCGCGCGAGGAGCGCGCGAGAGTGCCACGCACATCCTTCCCCCGCAAGCGGCGCTCGCGCCGCGGCCGCCGGCCCGGGGGGCTCCCCGGTCGTGACATCCGGATCAGAGGGGCCGTGATCCGGCGATCGCGGTGCGCTTGACGTGACGTGACACGTCACGTATCGTCGCAGGTACGATCTTGCAGGGTCCGGGAGGCGTCGACCGATGGCGAGCCGGGTTGCTGCGGAGAAGCGGCGGAGCACGCAGGAGGCCGGGGACGACGTCGACCCCGCCTTCCATCGCGCCATCCTGAAGATCGCCCTCGAGCTCAAGAAGCCGAACGCGCCGAGCTACGACGCGATCGTGAACGCGACGATCCGCTCGCTGCGCCTCGATGCGGCGAAGTTCCGGCGGTACCTGGGCGAGAACGGGGCGCGCAACATGAGTCTCCTCCTCGCCACGGCGCGGACGATGGGGCCCTAGGCCCCGGCGGTTTCACGGGCGCCCGCTCGACCGATGGGCGTGGGCGGGCGGAGCTTGCGGGTGGGCGCCCGTGGAAGTTCGCGAAGGGTTCCTCACCCCAGCGCGCGGTCGAGCGCCGTCCACTCCGCGATGGTGAGCGTCTCGCCGCGCCGGCGCGGGTCGACGCCCGCGGCGTTCATCGCGGCCGCGAGCGCGGCGTCGTCGGCGATGCGGGCCGCGGAGAGCGCGTTCGCGAGCGTCTTGCGCCGCTGCGCGAAGCCCGCCTTCACGAGCCGCCGGAAGCGAGCCGGGTCCGCCACGCGATGGGGCGGCGGGCGGAAGAGCGCGCAGAGGACGGCGCTCTCGACCTTCGGCGGCGGCAGGAACGCGCCCGGCGGGACGATGCGCTCGATCGAGACGTCGGCCTCGCGCTGGAGCAGCACCGAGAGGATCCCCCACTCGTGCGTGCCGGGCCGCGCCGCGAGCCGCTCCGCCACCTCGCGCTGGACGAGGAAGACCGCGCGCCCGACGTGCTCCACCTGATCGAGCAGCGAGAAGAGGATGGGCGACGTGAGGTGGTAAGGGAGGTTGCCGACGACGGAGAGCTCGGTCGGGGTCGGGTTCGCCGTCGGGGTCGCGGTCGAGGTCGACCTCGCGCCGTGCTCCGCCGCGATGCTCCCGTAGTCGATCCTCGCCGCGTCCGCCTCGAGCAGCGCGATCCTGTCCCCCATCTCCTCCCTCAGCACCCGCGCCATGTCCCGATCGCGCTCGACCGCCACGACCCGCGCCCCGCGCGCGAGGAGCCGCGCCGTGAGGTGCCCGAGCCCGGCGCCCAGCTCCACGACGAGCTCTCCGGCCGCCGGCGCCGCGAGCCGCGCGATGTCGTCGAGGATCGCCTCGTCCCCGAGGAAGTTCTGCCCCCAGCTCCTCTTCGCGCGAAGCCCGTGCTTCTGCAGCAGCGCGCGGGGGCTCGGATATCGCCCGGTCATGCGCGCGGCTCACAGCCTCCACGCCGGATCCGCGTTCAGCTCGGGTCCGGCGCGCTCTCCGCGCAGGAGCGCGTGCGTCCCCGCCACGGCGATCATCGCCGCGTTGTCCGTGCAGAGCCGCGGCGCCGGCAGGAACACGCGCATGCCCTCGTACTCGCCCGCGCGCACCGCCGCTGCCTCGCGCAGCCGGCTGTTCGCGGCGACGCCGCCGGAGAGCACGAGGCGGTCGAACTGGAGCCTGCGCGCGGCGCGGAACGCCTTCTCCACGAGCGCGCGCACGATGGCCTCCTGGTAGCTCGCGCAGAGGTCCGCGAGCCCCTTCCCCTCCGGGACGCCGTGCTTGCGGACGTGGTGGAGGAGCGCGGTCTTGAGCCCCGAGAAGCTGAAGTCGAGGTCGGCGCCCTTCACGATCGCCTTCGGGAACCGGAATGCGCCGCGATCGCCGTCCTTGGCGAGGCGGTCGATGGCGATGCCGCCCGGGTACGGCAGGCCGAGGAGCTTCGCCCCCTTGTCGAACGCCTCGCCCGCGGCGTCGTCGCGCGTGTGGCCGAGGAGCCGGTAGTCGCCGAAGCCGCGCGCGGCGTACAGCGACGTGTGGCCCCCGGAGACGACGAGGCCGAGGTACGGGAACTCGGGCGGCTCCTCCGACAGGAACGCCGCGACGAGGTGGCCCTCGAGGTGGTTCACGCGCACGAGCGGGCGGTCCCAGGCGAGCGCCAGCGCCTTCGCGGCCTGCACGCCGACGAGGAGCGCGCCCACGAGCCCGGGCCCGCTCGTCACCGCCACCCCGTCGATGGCCGCGGGCGCGACGCCGGACCGCGAGAGCGCCTCGTCGACGACCGGCATCACCTGCACCACGTGGTTGCGGCTCGCGAGCTCGGGCACGACGCCGCCCCAGCGCCGGTGCACGTCGATCTGCGTCGCGACCACGTCGGAGAGCGCGCGCCGGCCGTCCTCGACCACGGCGGCCGCCGTCTCGTCGCAGGAGGTCTCGATTCCGAGGACGCGCATGAGCCGCGGAACTTAACGCACCGCCGCGGCTGGTGCGAGCGCGACCCGATCCCTACTTGAGCTGCTTCGCGATGATCTCGCGCACCGCTTGCGCCTGCTCCCCCTTGGGCTCGAGCTTCAGGAAGCGCTCGTACGCGGCGCGGGCCTGCTTGTTGCGCCCCTCGCCCTGGTGGATCTCGCCGAGGAGGAGCCACGCGGGCGGATAGCGTCCGTCGCTCTGGATCGCGACCTCCACCTCCTTCAGCGCCTCGGCCGAGCGGTTCGCGTCGTAGAGCGCGCGCGCCAGCCCGACGTGGGCGGGCCCGGTCGAGCGCACGGCGAGCGCGCGGCGGTAGTCGCCGAT
>DASSQM010000109.1:0-2442 GCA_035702465.1 Anaeromyxobacter sp.
GGCCTACGTCGACGCGGTCCGGCTCGTGGACGCGCTCGAGCGGATTCTCAGCGGGCCGGCTCCTCGCGGCGGTGCACGGCGTGGGGCGAGGCCTGGTCGGTCGGCATGAGCAGGATCTCCTGCACGTTCACGTGCTCTGGCCGGGTCACCGCCCACGCGACCGCGTCGGCGACGTCGTCGGCCGTGAGCGGCCGCGTGCCGCGATAGACCGCCTTCGCGCGCGCCTCGTCCCCCTTGAACCGGACGAGGCTGAACTCGGTCTCCGCGAGCCCCGGCTCCACGTTGATCACCCGCACCCCTGTGCCGAGGACGTCGTAGCGCAGCGCCTCGGTGATCGCCCGCACCGCGAACTTGGTCGCGGCGTAGACGGATCCCCCGCCGTACGCCTGGTGGCCGGCCACCGAGCCGATGTTCACGACGTCGCCGCGCTTCCGCTCGATCATGGCGGGGAGGATCGCGCGCGTGATCCAGAGGAGTCCCTTCACGTTGGTGTCGATCATCTGGTCCCAGTCGTCGGGGTCGGCCGACTGCGCCGGGTCGAGCCCCGCCGCGAGCCCCGCGTTGTTCACGACGATGTCGAGGCTCTTGAGGAGCGCGGGATCGGACCGGAGCGCCGCGTCGACGGCCGCGCGGTCGCGAACGTCGAAGGCGAGCGCGGCGGCCTCCACGTGGTGCCGGGCGCGAAGCTCTTCCGTGAGGGCGGCGAGGCGGTCCTCGCGGCGGCCCGTGACGACGATGTGCGCTCCCTCGGCGGCGAAGCGGCGCGCGATGGCGAGTCCGAAGCCGCTGGTCGCTCCGGTCACGAGCGCGCGGCGTCCCTTGAGCGGGGTCATGACGCGGAGGGTAGCACGGATCTTTCTTTCGGCGTCCGCCGTGCTCCACTAGACTGCGGCGGTCCGGTGGGGCGTCGGGGGGAAGCCGCTTGATCGACATCCTGGTGATCGGTGGAGGGATCCACGGCGTCGCGGTGGCGCGGGACGCCGCGCTCCGCGGTCTCGACGTACATCTCCTCGAGCGCACCGATCTCGCCGCCGCCACGAGCAGCCGCACGTCGAAGCTCATCCACGGCGGACTGCGCTACCTCGAGAGCGGCCAGATCCGGCTCGTGCGCGAGGCCCTCCGCGAGCGCGCCATCCTCCTCCGCGTGGCACCCGAGTTCGTCCGCCCGCTTCCGTTCCTGCTCCCGCACTACGCCGGCCGCGGCCGCCCCCGCTGGTGGGTCGACATCGGGCTCTGGCTCTATCACGCGCTGGCCGGACGCGAGGACGCGGGGGCGCGCGGGACGCTCTCCGCGGAGGAGGCGCTCGCGATCGTTCCCGGGCTCGATCCATCGGGGCTTCTGGCCGGGTCTCTCTTCGGCGACGCGCAGATGGACGACGCGCCGCTCTGCGTCGCCCTCGCGGTGGACGCCGAGCGGGCGGGCGCCACGGTGCGCACCCACACCGAGGCGATCGCGCTCGCGAGGACCGCGGACGGTCGCGGATGGCGCGCGCACTACCACGACCGGCTGACCGGGGCCGACGCCGAGGTCGAGGCGCGCGCGGTGGTGAACGCGGCCGGTCCGTGGGCCGACGACGTGCGCGCCATGGCCGAGGGACACCCGCCGCTCAGCGTGCGCCGCACGCGCGGGGCGCACCTCGTCTTCGCGGCCGAGCCGCCGTCGCACGGGCTCTTCCTCACGGCGCGCCGGGACGGGCGCGTCTTCTTCGCCCTGCCGTGGGGAAGCCACATGCTCGTCGGAACCACCGACGAGGACGATCCCTCCGATCCCGCGACGGTCGACCCCCACGCCGAGGACGTGCGCTACCTGATCGAGGAGTCGGGGGCGGCGCTCCCGGGCCTCCTGGCGGGGCTCCGGCCGGTGCGCGCCTTCGCCGGCGTGCGCCCGCTCGCGCGCGGGCGCGCCGAGCGCCCGTGGGAGAACAGCCGCGAGAGCCGGATCCTCTCCGAGAACGGCCTCTGGACGATGGTGGGCGGGAAGTACACGACCCACCGCGCCCTCGCCGAGCGTGTCGTCGACATGATCGCGCGCTCCATCGGAGCGCGCGTGGCGCCGTGCGTCACGGACTCGCGTCCGCTCCGGTCCGGCCGCTCCGAGTCCCTCGAGCGGCTGCGCGCCGACTTCCCGCGCCGGGTCGAAGTGGCCGGCGGGTTCGTGGTCACCGAGGCCGAGGTGGCCCACGCCGTGCGCGTGGAGAAGGCGCGCTCCCTCGACGACATCCTCCTCCGCCGGACGCGCCTCTGGCTGGACGCGCGCGCGCTGCGCGAGGCGGCGGTACCGTGCGCCGTCTGGGCCGCTCCGATCCTCGGGTGGTCCGAGCGGACGCGGGCTGCGGAGCTGGAGCGCCTCCTCGCCATCCTCGACCGGGAGGAGCGTGCGATCGATGCCGGCACGGGGACTTCATCGGACGACGCGGCTCGAACGAGGTCCACCGCGTGAGC
>DASSQM010000110.1:0-4543 GCA_035702465.1 Anaeromyxobacter sp.
CGCGCTCCGACCGCCGCTTGGGGGGCGGCGGCCGGGCGCGCGCGACGGGCTAGGCCTTCTTCTTCGTCGAGAAGAAGTGGTTGAGCGCCATCTTGTAGTCCACGTTCGTGTCGGCCTGCCACCGGGCCGCGCGCTCCGCGAAGGCGCGCTGCGACTCGAGCACCTTCTTGAACATGGCGTTCTCGGCCGACTTCTTCTTGATGATCTCGTCCCAGATGTCGAGCTGCCGCTTCAGGATGGCGTCGGGCGTCTTGTAGAACTTCACGCCGTGGTTCTTCTGGAGGTCGAGGTAGTCCTTCGAGTACCGGTCGATCGCCTTCCACGACATGTCGGCGCTCGCGGCCTCGACGGAGTAGGCGATGATCGACTTGAGGTCCGGCGGCAGCGCGTCGTACTTGTGCCGGTTGAAGAGGATCTCGAAGTTCTCGGCCGACTGGTGGAAGCTCTGCAGCATGCAGACCTTCGACACGTCGGGGAACCCGAGCGCCTTGTCGGACGACGCGTTGTTGAACTCGGCCGCGTCGAGGAGGCCGCGGTCCATGGCCGGCACGATCTCCGCCCCGGGGAGCGCGTTCACCGCCGCGCCGAGGCCGGTGAAGATGTCGATCGAGAGGCCGACCGTGCGGTACTTGAGGCCCTTGAAGTCGTCGGGCTTCGACACGGGCTTCTTGAACCAGCCGAGCGGCTGCGTCGGCATCGGCCCGTACACGAACGACTTCACGTCGATGTTGAGCCCCTTGTAGATCTCCTCGAGCAGCTCCTTGCCGCCGCCGTAGTAGTGCCAGGCGATGACCATGTTCGGATCCATCCCGAACGCCGGCCCAGAGCCCCACAGCGCGAGCGCGGGGCTCTTGCCGTACCAGTAGGCGAGCACGCCGTGCCCGCCGTCGAGCGTGCCCTTCGCGACGGCGTCGAGGAGATCGAACGCCTTCACGACGGAGCCGGCGGGGAGCACCTCGATCTTGAGGCGCCCGCCCGACATGTCGTTCACCTTCTTCGCGTAGTCGAGCGCGTACTCGTGGAAGATGTCCTTCGTCGGCCAGGTGCTCTGCCAGCGCATCGCGATCGGCGCCTGCGCGACGTGGATGGTGGGCGCTGCGGCCACGGCCGCGCCGGCGGCGCCGACGGCGGCCTTCTTCAGGAACGTGCGGCGGGAAGCGCGGATCTTCTCCGGCGTGTCACGGTTGCTCTTGGCCATGGAGAGGCTCCTCGACTGCGGGGGAGGGAGGAAACCGCTTTTCTTGCCAACTGGGAGAAGAACTCCAACACGTCCCATGGGTACAAGCCCCAGACCCTTCAGGGGCTGTTCACGTACAGTTGCATAGCGGTCCCGCGGTGCGTCGCGCCGTGCGCGCCGCCCGCGGCGCTGTGCGATCGCGCGTCACACCCGCTCAGAGCGGGAACGCGATCCGGACGCCGACCAGTGGCGTGGCGTGGACCCACCCGACCTCGAATCCGAACGTCAGCGACCGCGAGTAGAGGCCGAACCCGAACGCAGCGTGCAGGCGGACCGTGTCGGTCCCGCCGAACACGATCCAGGGCCCGACGAGCCCCTCCGCGTACAGCCGCCCGATCCGCACGCGCAGGCGGCCGTCGATGGGCGCACCGACGTACTGGCCCTCGCCGAAGTACATCATCCCGAACCTCGCGCCCAGCGTGAGGAGGCGCGCGAGGGCGGTGTCGGCGGCGACCGTGAGCTGGAACTCGCCGGCCCTCGGCTCGGTGAGCCAGTCCGCCCCGACCCCGAGCGCCGCGCCTGCGTGCGCGGGCCGGGCGAAGGCGAGCAGCGCGAGCGCGGCGGCGGCGAGGACGGATCTCACGCTCCCACCCTACGACGAATCGGCCCGGCGTTGGGGCGCTCGCGAGGTCGCACGTCGGCGCGAACGGCGCCGGCTTCCGCGGCGATGGCCCGGGGGAGGGGCAGCGGCTAGAATGCGCCGCCATGAACCGGTACACCATCCTCGGCCTCGCGGTCGGCCTCGTCCTCGGCGTCTTCATCGGCTACCAGGCCGGCTCGTCGCACGCGGCCGGCACGTCGCCGATGGCGATGCCCGGCGCGCCCACCGTGCCGCAGATGCCGGCGCAGGCGGCCGGCCCGGACGTCGACGTCCAGAACCGCATCGCGATGAACCAGTCGATCGTCGCCCGCGATCCGAGGAACGTGCAGGCGTGGGTCCAGCTCGGGAACGACTACTTCGACACGCGCCAGGCGCAGAAGGCGATCGAGGCCTACGGCCGCGCCCTGGAGCTCAAGCCGAACGATCCGAACGTGCTCACGGACCAGGGCGTCATGTACCGGGCGCTCGGCCAGTACGACAAGGCCATCGACGACTTCCAGAAGGCGAACAAGGCCGATCCGAGCCACATCCAGAGCCTCTTCAACATGGGCGTCGTCTACGCCCACGACCTCAAGGACCCGAAGAAGGCGACCGTCGCCTGGAACAAGGTGATCCAGCTCGCGCCCACGAGCGAGCAGGCGGCGCAGGCGCGCCAGGGCATCGACGAGCTGAAGGCGACGGCGGGGAAGTAGCGCCGCGGTCAGGAGTGCAGCTCCACCACGTCGCCGTCGGCGAGCACGTGGTGGCGATCGACCTGCTGCCCGTCGAAGCGGGCGTGGCTGCCCCAGAGCCGCGCGAACTTGAGGCGCGCGGCGAGATCCTGGTGCACGAGGCGCGCGAGGTCGTCGATCGTCGCGCTCTCCGGCAGGACGAACGGCTTGCCGGCGTCGGGCGGGTGACCCGGCTCCTTCGTGTGCACGCGGATGCGGTGCAGCTCGCGGAACAGGATCGGCTTCACCGCGTCGAGCCCGTCGCCGCGCACGGCGGAGACCGAGAAGAAGGGCAACCCCGGTCCGACCTCCTCGCGCGCGAGCGCCGCGAACGTGCCGTCGGAGTCCTCGTCGGAGCGGTTCCCGAGGACGAGCGCCGGCTTCACCTGCACGAGCGGCGACGCGCCCGGCGGGAGCGGGCGGCCGCGCGGGCAGACGCGCGCGTGGTCGAGGAACTCCATCAGGGCTCGCCACGACTCCGCGACGTCGTCGGCGGTCACGTCGAGCACGAGGAGAAGCCCGTCCGCGTTCCGCGCCAGGTTCGGGAGCCAGTGCTCCGTGTGCCCGGCGGCGACCGCGGGCGTGTCGACGAGCTGCACGAGCACGTCCTCGAACGGCATCATGCCGGGCTGCGGCACGCGCGTGGTGAACGGGTACTCGGCGATCTCGGGGTGCGCGTGCGTCAGGACCTTGAGGAGCGACGACTTGCCGGCGTTCGGCGCCCCGAGCAGCACCCACTGGCCGGCGCCCTCCTTCTTCACGTGGCTCGGGTCGGGGCCGCGGTGACCGCTCTTCGCGACGTGCTCGCCCTCCTCCTCGAGCTTCGCGATGCGCTTCTTGAGGTCGGCCTGGAGCTTCTCGGTGCCCTTGTGCTTCGGGAGGAGCGCGAGCATCTCGCGCAGGGCGTCGAGCTTCTCGTCGTGGAGGGCGGCCTGGCGGTACCGCTCCTCCGCCGCCTTGTACTGGGCCGTGAGGTTCGCGGGCACGTGCCCTCCCGGCGCGTCCGTCCGCGCGCGCTCGTCGAAGCGTAGCACCGCGCGTGGCGGCCGGCGCGCTCGGCCGCGCGAGACCCCTCGAAGGGCATGGGGCTGCGCGCCTCGGCGCGGGCGCCAGGGCGCGGCGCTTCGGGCGTCGACGGTTCCGGACGCGCGGCGGAGCGGCCCTGCTATGGTCGCACCGATGACCTCGCGCGCCCTCGCCCTCCTCGCCACGCTCGCGGTCGCCGGCTGCGTGCCGCGCGCCGACCCGCGGCTCGTCGCCCAGCCCATATCCTCGCGCACGTGGGTGAGCACGCTGCACAGGGACCACCCGCTCGTCGGCCGGATCTGGGACCCGCGCGCCGGCCGCTTCGCCGACGAGGGCGCGGTGACCGCGGCGGTCGCGCAGGCCGACGCAGTGCTCCTCGGCGAGATGCACGACAACGTCGACCACCACCTGCTCCAGGCGCGGCTCGTGCGCGCGGTGCTCGCTTCCGGGCGCCGGCCCGCGCTCGCCTTCGAGATGCTGACCGCGGACCAGCAGGAGCAGGTGGACGCGGCGCTCGCGAAGGCGCCGCGCGATCCCGACGCGCTCGCGAAGGCGGTCCGCTGGAGCAAGAGCGGCTGGCCGGACTTCGACGAGTACCGCCCCATCTTCCAGGCGGGGCTCGAGGCGGGCGTGCCGGTGATCGCCGCGAACCTGCCGCGCAAGGTCGTCCGGGACGTCGTGTCCAACGGGACGGAGGCGCTCGACGCGACGCTGCGGGAGCGGATCGACAGGGCGCCGCCGCTCACCGGGCCCGCGGCCGAGTCGCTCCGCGCGGAGATGCGCGAGTCGCACTGCGGCGAGCTGCCGGAGTCGATGCTCGATCCGCTCGTCCTCGCGCAGCGCGCGCGCGACGCGCAGATGGCGGTGCGCATCGAGGGGGCCGGCGCGCGCGGGGCCATCCTCATCGCCGGCAGGGGCCACGTGCGCACGGATCGCGGCGTCCCGTCGTACCTGCGCGCGGACGGGCCG
>DASSQM010000111.1:0-4914 GCA_035702465.1 Anaeromyxobacter sp.
GCGGCGATCAACCGACGGCGGAGGGCGGGGCCGCGCCGCCGGCGCGGGGTGGCGCGGAGCCGCCGGCGCCGGGGCGGTCGGCGGGCCGCACCGGGACCTCGAGGACGAACTTCGACCCGGTGAAGTGGCGCGCGGTCCGCGCCGGCTGCGTGCGCGGCGGGGACTCCAGGAACACGCGGCCGCCGTGCGCCTCGGCGATGCGCCGCGCCACCGGCAGCCCGAGGCCGGAGCCCGGCAGGCGGGCGTCCTCGCCCGCGCGCGCCGCCGCGTGGTAGAGCGGCTCGAAGATCCGCTCCGCCTCCCCGGCGCGGACGCCCGGCCCCTGGTCGTAGACCGCGAACCGGAGCTTCTCGCCCTCGCGCAGCACCTCGACGAGCACCTCGCCCCCGTGGGGCGAGAACTTGACCGCGTTCGCGACGAGGTTCCCCACGGCCTGGCGCAGCTTGCGCGCGTCGGCGCGGATGGCGCCGGCGCCTGCGTGCGTCACCGTGACGTTGAGCCGCGCCTCCTGGATCGCCCTCCGCAGCTCCGCCACCACGTCGTCGACGAGCGCGTCGGGGTCGACGTCGGCGTCGAGGAACGGCACCTGCCCCGTCTCGAGGCTCGCGAAGTCGGAGAGGTTGTCGACGACGCGCACGAGCTTCTCGAGCGCTTGCTGCATGGAGTCGAGGAGGCGCTGGTGCTGGGGCGGGAGCGGACCCACCTTCCCGCTCCGCAGGATCTTGAGGTAGCCCGCGAGCGGCGTGAGCGGCGTGGAGAGCTCGTGGGCGAGGTTGTGCATGAACGTGCTCTTGAGCCGGTCGAGCTCGACGAGCTTCGCGGAGGCGCGCCGCTCGCCCGCGACCGCGGTCTCGAGCCTCGCCGCCATCGTTCCCGACAGCGCGCGGAGCTGCTCGCGCTCGCCCTCCTCCGGCAGCTTCTCGCGCTTCCCGGCGAGGAACGCGCGCACCTCCTCGCCGAGGTGATCGTCGACCGAGCGGTCGATGAAGCCGTCCGCGCCGGCCGCGAGGGCGACGTCGTGCTCCTCCCGCGACGCGCCGACTGCGACGAACGGCACCCGCTGGAGCACGTGCTCGCGCTTGAGCCGCGCGGCGAGCTCGTACCCCTCGATGTCGGGCAGGTGCACGTCGGCGAGGACGAGGTCGGGCGGCAGCGTCAGCGCCCGGGCGATGCCCTCGAGCCCGGACTCGGACGTGTCGACGGCGAACCCCTCGGACTCGAGCAGGGCCTTCACTCGCGTCAGGACGGCCCGGTCTCCCTCGATGCAGAGCACGCGCTGCGGCATGGAGCTCGCCTCGCCACAAGTATAAGCGCCTGCTCCCGCCTACGCGGTGGAGGGGCGATCGGCCCACCACGCCCGCAGCTCGCGCTCGAGGGCCTCCGCGGAGTTCACGGACGGATCCTCGAGCACCCGGTCGAGCAGGTGCCGGAGCGCCTCGCCGACGTGAGGACCGGGTCCTCCCGCGAGGACCCGCATGACCGCGCGCCCGTCGAGGGCGAGGTCCTGCGTCCCGAGCGGCGGCGGGGCTTTCTTCATCTCCGAGACGCGCCGCCGCAAGGCGTTCACTTCGCGTCTCGCGCGATCCTGCCGACCGCGCGGCAGGGCGCGTGCCTCCGCCTCGGCGAGCGCGAGCACGGCGTCGGCCCGATCGAGGCCTACCCGCGAGAGCCACCGCCGGACCTCCGTCCGGGCCGAGGGCAGCGCCACCCGGGGGCGGGCGACGCGGCAGGCGTGAGCGCGGAGGAGCCGCGCCACCGCATCGGACACGCGCCGGGGCTGCCGGAGCTCGACGAGGATCCGCTCCGCCTCCTCGGGCGGGAGCGGGTGGAGGAGCGCCGCGAACCGGAGCGCCGGATCCGGCGGGACGCGCCGCAGCACCGCGACCGCGTGATCGAGGGAGGAGCGCCGCAGCGCCGCGACGGCCGGCAGCGCCGCGCCGAGAAGCCCGGTCGAGCGCAGGAGCGCGACCCCCTTGTCGGCGTGCGGGGCGACGACGAGGCGTCCGAGCTCGTCGGAGACGCGCTCGACGGAGACCTTCCGCACGACGGCGAGCGCGCCGGGGATGGCCGCCCGCGTCCTCGGATGGAGGTCGTAGCCGAGCTGCGCCGCGAACCGCACGGCGCGCATGGCGCGGAGCCCGTCCTCGCCGAAGCGATCGGCGGGCGCGCCGACCGCGCGGACGATCCGCCGCGCCATGTCCGCCCGGCCGCCGAACGGATCGCGGAACTCGGGCGCGAGCGGGTCCCACGCGAGCGCGTTCATGGTGAAGTCGCGCCGCGCGAGGTCCGCCTCGAGATCGGTGTGGAACGTCACCGACTCCGGGCGGCGGCCGTCGACGTACGCGCCCTCGCCTCGGAAGGTCGTCACCTCGATCGCGTGGCCGCCCTCGACCACGGTGACCGTGCCGTGCTCCGCGCCGGTCGGGATCACCTTGCGGAAGAGCGCGGTCACCTCGCCGGGCGTCGCGGGCGTCGCCACGTCGAAGTCGTTCGCCTCGCGCGGCCGGTGCAGGAGCAGGTCGCGGACGGCGCCGCCCACGATCCAGGAGCGGTGCCCCGCGTCGCCGAGCGTCCGCAGCACCTTCGGGATCGCCGCCGGGAGGCTGGCGCGGGCGAGAGCGGCGGGGACGCGCATCCCCGTAGTGATACCATCGGGCACCCATTCCAGGGCGGCGCGGGTCGCCGCCACGCGACGGAGGTCACATGCGACTCGGAAGGCTGGCGGCGCTCGGCGCCGCGGCGGCGACGATCCTCACGACGGGCGGCGCGGCGTCCGCCGCGGAGCGCACCATCCGGCTCTCGCACATCACCGCGAAGGACTCGCCGTGGGACAAGGGCGCGGTGCGGTTCGCCGAGCTCGTCGCGAAGGCGACGAAGGGCCGCATCGAGGTGAAGGTCTACCCGCAGAGCCAGCTCGCGAACGGTAGCCAGAAGGCCGAGCTGGAGATGCTCCAGTCCGGCGTCCTCGACATGACGTGGGACTCGCCGATCATCCTCGCGCTCTTCCTGGACAAGCGCTTCGACGTCTTCAACCTGCCGTGGCTCTACCCGTCGATGGACGTCGCGAACAAGGTCGCGGACGGCCCGATGGGCGAGCTCGCCTACAAGTGGCTCTCGGAGAAGGGCATCGTCGGCCTCGGCATCGGCGTGAACGGCTACCGCGAGCTCACGAACTCGAAGCGGCCCGTCTCGACGCCCGACGACATGAAGGGCATCAAGTTCCGCGTCGCGGGGTCGAAGCTCTACCTCGAGACGTTCAAGCTCCTCGGCGCGAACGCCGTCACGATGAGCTTCGGCGAGGTGTTCACCGCGCTCCAGCAGGGCGTCATCGACGGCCAGGAGAACCCCACCGCCATCATCGACTCGAGCAAGCTCTACGAGGTGCAGAAGTACCTCACGCTCTGGCACTACTCGTTCGACCCGCTCGTGCTCTGCATCAACAAGAAGCTGTTCGACGCGCTGCCGCCCGCCGACCGTGAGGCGATCCGCGGGGCGGCGAAGGAGGCCGTCGCGTACGAGCGCGCGCTCTCCGCCGAGGAGGAGAAGCGGCTCCCGGAGGAGCTGAAGAAGCGCGGCATGGCGGTGAACGCGCTCACGCCCGCGCAGATCGCGGCGTTCCGCGAGCGGGTGAAGCCCGTCTACGCGATGGTCCAGGAGTACGTCGGGGCCGACAACCTGAAGCTCATGCAGTCCGAGGTGGAGAAGCACAGGTGACCGGGCGCCGTCGGGGCCGGGGCGAGCGGCGGTCGTGAGCGTCCTGCGCCGCGCCTGGGACCACCTCGAGGAGTGGCTGCTCGCCGCGCTCCTCGCGGTGATGGTCGCCATCACGTTCGTCACCGTGGTGACGCGCTACGTGCTCGACCTGCCGCTCTCCTACGTCGACCAGCTCGTCCCGAACCTGTTCGTGTGGGTGACGTTCCTCGGGGCGTCCGCCGCGATGAAGCGGCGGGCGCACCTCGGGTTGTCCCTCGTCGCCGACCTCTTGCCGCCGCGCGCCCGCGCGGCGCTCGACGTCGTCGTGCTCGTCGGCACGTCGGCGTTCTTCCTCTCCACCGCCTGGTTCGGGGTCGTGGTCGTCCAACTTCAAGTCCAGAACGACCTCACGACGTCGCTCGGCTACCCGGCGTGGGTGATCGGGATCGCGGTCCCCGCCGGCGCGCTCCTCCTCGTGGTGCGCGCGTGGGAGGCGTGGTGGCGGCAGCGCCGCGGCCGCGCGCTCGCGCCGGCGCCCCCGGTCCCGATCGACTGACGATGAACCCGCTCGTCCCGCTCCTCCTCTTCGGGAGCTTCTTCGCCCTCCTCTTCCTCGAGTTCCCCATCGCGGCGGCGCTCGGGATCTCGAGCGTGCTCACCATCGTGGCGTTCGACCTCGCGCCGCTGCAGCTCGTCCCGCAGCAGCTCTTCAGCGCCACCGACTCGTGGACCCTCCTCGCCGTCCCGTTCTTCATCCTCGCGGGGAACCTCCTCGCGAAGACCGCGATCTCGGAGCGGCTCATCCACCTCGCCCGCGTCATCGTGGGGAGGCTCCCCGCGGGCCTCGCCATGGTGGCGGTGGTGGTCTCGATCTTCTTCGCCGGTATCTCGGGCTCCGGCCCCGCCGACACCGCCGCGCTCGGCGCGATCCTCATCCCCGCCATGGAGAAGGCGGGCTACGACAAGCGGTCGGCGGCCGCGCTCATGGCGGCCGGCGGGGGCATCGGCATCATCATCCCGCCCTCGATCGCGCTCCTCATCTACGGCGTCGTCGCGAACGCGCCGGTGACGAAGCTGTTCATCGCGGGGATCCTGCCCGGCGTCGTGGTGGGGATCTCGCTCTTCGCGGTCTCGTTTGCGCTCTTCGGCCGCGACCCGCGCATCCGGGCGGAGCGGCGCGGCTCGTGGCGCGAGGTCGCGCGCGCCGCGCGGTCCGCCGTG
>DASSQM010000112.1:0-9989 GCA_035702465.1 Anaeromyxobacter sp.
CTCGTCAGCGCGGGCCTCGTGATGCTCATGACGCCCGGCCTCGCCTTCTTCTACGGCGGGCTCGTCCGGGCGAAGAACGTCGTCCACACGATGAACCTCTCCATCGTCTGCATGGGCCTCGTCGGCGTGCTGTGGGCGCTCGTCGGGTACACGATCGCGTTCTCGCCGGGCGGCGCGCTCGACCGCGTCCTCGGCGGGCTCGGCTGGATCGGGCTCTCCGGCGTGGGCGACGCGCCCGAGGCGTCGCTCTCCGCGACCATCCCGCACTCCTCGTTCATGCTCTTCCAGGCGATGTTCGCGGTGATCACGCCCGCGCTCATCTCCGGCGCGATCGTCGAGCGCATCCGGATGAAAGCGTACATCCTGTTCATCGCGCTCTGGTCGCTCGTGGTGTACGCGCCGGTGGCGCACTGGGTGTGGGCGCCGGGCGGCTGGCTCCGGAACCTGGGCGTGCTCGACTTCGCGGGCGGCACGGTGGTGCACATCAACGCCGCCGCGGCCGCGCTCGTCGCCGCCATCCTGCTCGGCAGGCGCCGCGGGCTGAAGACGCCGACCGTCCTCCCGCACAACGTGCCCTTCGCGATCCTCGGCGCCGGCCTGCTCTGGTTCGGGTGGCTCGGGTTCAACGGCGGCTCCGCGCTCGCCGCCAACGGGCTCGCCTCGTCGGCCTTCCTCAACACCTTCTTCGCGCCCGCCGCCGCAGCGCTGGCCTGGGGCCTCGCCGAGCTGTTCCTCCACGGCAAGATGTCCGGCGTCGGCCTCGCGTCCGGCGCGGTCGCGGGCATGGTCGCCATCACCCCCGCCGCCGGGTTCGTGAAGCCCGTGCCGGCGCTCCTCCTCGGCGCGGTCGCCGCCATGGCGTCCTTCACCGCGGTCCGCCTGCGCCCGAAGCTCGGCCTCGACGACTCGCTCGACGTGTTCGCCGTCCACGGCGTGGCGGCGACGATCGGCGCCCTCCTCACCGGCGCCTTCGCCTCGCTCGCCGTCAACTCCGGCGGCGCCGACGCGAGCGTGGCCCAGGTCGGCAAGCAGGCGATCGGCGTGATCGCGACGATGGCGTACTCGGGCCTCCTGTCCTTCGGGCTCCTGAAGCTCGTCGCGCTCGTGACGCCGCTGCGCGTGGAAGAGCAGGACGAGTGGACCGGCATGGACTCCTCCGAGGCCGGCGAGCGCGGCTACATCATGGCCGACGAGTCCGCCTTCGGCCCGGCCGTCGAGCGGCGTCCGCCCACGCCCGTCGCGCACCCGCAGCCGGGGCACACCGCAGCGTAGGCGGCGCGCACGGCGCCGCCCCGACGGCCCCGGCTCTGCGGTCGAGCCGGGGCCGTTCCTCGTGGTGAGGGGCCGGGCGTGCACGCGCGCCGCGCACCGCGTGCCCGCGGCGCGCGCATGGCGACCCATCGGGGCGTGGAATTCGCGGCGGAACACGCGATCCGCGTGCGGCACGTGGGCTGCAAACACGGCCGGCGAAGCCCACAACGACCGGATCACCGGAGGAGACACCCGCAATGATGAAGGCTCTGAAGGCCCTCAGCGCGTCCGCCGTGCTCACGGCGGCGCAGGCCGCGCTCGCCACGCCGTCGACGACGTTCTGGACCCCGGCGACGACCTACGTGCAGCCGTACCTCGTGCCCCACATCACGTACGACACCTACGTCGCCGAGAAAGGCTCGTTCCAGAACGACTACGGCCTCACGGTCGGCATCCTTCCGTTCGAGAAGCTGCAGGGCGAGATCGGCATCGACTCGTTCATGCCCGGCCTCGCGAAGGACAACCTCTACCTGAACGGCAAGCTCGTCGTCCCCGAGGGCGCCTTCGAGAAGTGGCAGCCCGGCGTCTCGTTCGGGATCATGGCCGCCGGCTTCAAGACCGACGTGAGCAACTTCGACATCCTGCACGGCGAGATCGGGAAGACGTTCCCGGTCGTCGGCAACGTCGTGGTGGGCGGCTACTACGGCCTGAACGACAAGCTCATGGTCAGCTCGGCGGGCAAGAAGCAGCAGGCCGGCGCGATCGCCGGCTGGACGAGCCCCGACATCGTCCTCAACCTCACCGGCCTCAACAAGATCAACTTCGTCGCCGACGTGCAGACCGGCAAGAACGCGTTCGGTGCGTGGGGCGCCGGCATCGGGATCTACTTCACGCCCGCGATCGACATCCTCACCGGCCCGGTCTTCTTCCTCGACGACGCCGCGACCGTCCAGCTCCCGGGGCCGGGCGTGTCGGCCGTCGCGGGCAGGCCGGGGATGCTCTGGACGGTGCAGCTCGACGTCGACTTCGATCTCGCCAGGCCCTCGCCGACGAAGAAATAGCCTCGCCGCGGGAGACGTGCGCGGGCGTTCCCGGGCAGCCGGGGACGCCCGTTCTCTTTCCGTCAACCCTGCAGGTGGGCGAGCACGGTGTCGAACACGAACATCTCGATGCGCTCCTTCTCCTCCTCGTCCTGGTTCACGAAGGCGAAGGAGACGCGCGCGTTCCCCGGGAGCACCTTCACGTCCTGCACGCGCGCCCGCCCGACGAGGAGATCCGAGGCGGGCAGCCGGAGCGAGAAGCCGACCTCCTCGCCGACCGGCGGCCCCTTCGCGAGCAGGCACGCGAACCCGCCGGTGGAGAGGTCGATGGTGACGGCGCGCTCGCGCGAGGTGACGAGGTCGAGGTCGACCTGGAGCGCGCGCGCCACCCGCAGCGCGCGGCGCGCCGTCTCGCCGGGGCGGAGCGCGAGCCGCTGGGCGGCGAGGAGCGCCCGCGCGAGCTCGTCGCGCCCGGCGCGGTAGGCCTCGAGCTCGGCGCCCTGCAGCGGCCCGCGGCGCGCCTTCTCGTGGAGCTGCCGGAACCGTTGCAGCCACTCGGCGAGACCGGCCATGTCGTCCGCGCGCGCGGGCTACAGCGCGTTCTTCAGCTCGGGGGCGGGCTTGAAGCCGACGGTCTTCGAGGGCGCGATCTGGATCTCCGCGCCGGTCTGGGGATTGCGCCCCACGCGTGCAGCGCGCTTCTTCACGACGAACGTGCCGAACCCGGGCATGGAGAAGCGCTTGTCCTTGCGGATCCCCTTCGCGAGGTTGTCGAAGACCGCTTCCAGGACGTGTGCCACCTGGCGCTTCGAGAGGTCTCCGTGCGCCGCCTGCACCTTCTCGATCAGATCCGCCTTCGTCATCGCCGCGCCCCTCCTCAGGGTCGGCCGAAACTAGCGTTCCGGATCCGACGCGTCAAGACGACGAGACGATTGACACGAGCCCGCGTCGCGTCCTCACGCGGAGGCGAAGCGACGCCGCGTCGCGCGCCGCGGCGGCGCGGCGTCACGCGATGCCGAGCAGGCGCCGCGCCTCGGCGGGCCGCGCCGGCTCGCGCCCGGCCTTCGCGGCGAGATCGACGGCGAGCGCGACGAGCTCGTCGGACCCCTTCGCCAGCACGCCTTTCGAGACGAACAGGTTGTCCTCGAGGCCCACGCGGACGTGCCCTCCCGTGCGGAGCGCGACCTCCGCCATGGGCAGCTGGAACCTGCCGATGCCTGCGACCGACCAGTGCGTGCGCTCCGGCATGCCGTCCACGAGGAAGCGCAGGTTCCGCTCCGACGCGGAGAGGCCGCCCGGCACGCCGAGCACGAACTGCACGTGGTACGGCGCCGCGAGGTGCCCCGCGTCGAGGAGCCAGCGGAGCGTGTCGATCATCCCCGCGTCGTAGATCTCGCACTCGGGGACGAGGCGCCTCTCGCGCAGCCGCGCGGCCACCTTCACGATGTCCGGGCGCGTGTTCACGAAGACGTCGTCGCCGAAGTTCATGGTGCCGAGGTTGAGCGTCCCCATCTCGGCGCCGTCGACGAGCGAGCCGAGCCGCTCGTCGAGCGACATCCCCACCGCGCCGCCCGTCGAGCACTGCACCACCACCTCGCTCCCCGCCTGCCGGATGCGGTCGACGATCTCGCGGAAGTGCGCGGGCTCCTGCGACGGGCGGCCGTCCGGCCAGCGCGCGTGCAGGTGGACGACCGCGGCGCCGGCGCGGCCGGCGTCCACGGCGGCCTTCGCGATCTCGGCCGGCGTGTACGGGACGTGCGGGCTCTGCGCCCGTGTGACCTCGGCGCCGACCACCGCGGCGGCGATGACGACCTTCTCCGCCATGATCCCTCCACTTCCGTACTGCGTTGCCGGCGAGGCGCGGCCGGGCACTCTCGCCTCGCGAAGCGCGCCTCGGCCGGACGTCGGAAGCCGGCTAGCGCGGGATCCGCTGCTTCTCCTTCGGCACCACCACCGTGCCCACCGCGCGGCAGACCACCACCGGCTCGGGGAGCGCGTCCGCGGCGCTGTCCGAGACGTCGGGGCGGGGACGGATCACCTTGCGCGCCTCGAAGCGGAACTTGCGCGACGTGTTCCCCACCGAGAGGAGCTCCGCGTCCACCTCGAGGTAGTCGCCCGCGTGGGTGGGCGCGAGCACCTCGACGGACTCGTACGCGCGGAGCAGCCCCTCGTCGCCGTCCATCCGGATGCACGCCTCGGTGACGGCGTCCCCGAAGAGCGCGAGGATGCGCGCGCCGTCGACGAGGTTCCCGCCGTAGTGCGCGTCGGCCTGCGACATGCGGCAGCGCAAGGTCACCTTCATGCCGTCTCCTTCCCCATGCGCCGGAGCACCTCGCCGACGATGTAGTTCGCGACGTCCGACGGCTTCGTGCCGGGTCCGAACCCCGCGTCGTAGCCGAGGTCCACGGCGAGGCGGTGGTCGATGCGGGGTCCGCCCAGGATCGCGGTGACGCTCGCCCGGATCCCGAGGCGCTCGAGCTCGTCGATGAGCTGCCGCGCGTTGTCGCGGTGGACGTCGCGCTGGGTGACGACCTGCGAGACGAGGACGGCGTCCGCCCGCCGCTCCTTGCAGAGGCGCGCGAGCCGCGCGTTCTCCACCTGCGCGCCGAGGTTCGCGGCCTCGAAGCACGGGTAGCGCTCGAGCCCGTAGTCGCCCGCGAACCCCTTCATGTTCATGATCGCGTCGATGCCGACCGCGTGCGCGTCCGAGCCGGTGCAGGCGCCGAGCACCACGATGCGCCGGCCGACCTCGTGGAGCGCCCACGCGTTCAGCTCGTCGAAGCCGCGCTTGCGCGACACGACCTCCGGGACGTGGATCTTCCCCCAGTCCACCCCGACCGACGTCCTGCCGTAGACGACGAAGAAGGTGTAGCCCTCGCCCGCCGCCTCCATCGCCGCGACGTGCACCTGCTCCATCCCCATGCGCCGCGCCAGCTCCGCGGCGGCCTCGCGCGCGCGCTCGCCGGCGGGCACCGGCAGCACGAACGAGAGCTGGACGACGCCGTCGTCGCGGCGATCGCCGTACGGCCGGATGACCTCCTCGGGTGACCACTCGCGCGGCGGGGGCGGCGGGCTCACGCTTGCCCTCCGATGCGGGCGCTCTCCGAGAGCGTCCGCCACGCCTCGAGCGCCTGCGGCGAGGCCGGCGAGGCCGCGGTGAAGAACACCCGGTACTGCACGCCTCCGTCGCACACCGCGACCGCCCACACGTGCCAGCCGCCCTGATCGCCCTCGAGCGCCTGGGCGGGGTGGCCGGCGAAGCGCGTCGCGTGCTTGCGGGACCGCTCGAACGCGCTCGCCTGCTGCCGGAGCCGCTCGTCCGCGTCCTGCAGGCAAGCCCTCTCGTCGGCGAAGTCGCTCGACCGATGCGTCACCTCGACGCGCGCCTTCCCGTCCGGCTCCTCGAGCGCGACGCGCGCTTCGCCGCCCGACGGCCGCCAGGTCGCCGGCGCCTCGAAGCGGAGGTCGCGCAGCTCGTACACGAGCCACCCGTCCCGGCCGGAGGGCTTCCCCTGCGGCCCCGGCGCGAGCGCCTCCCGCACCGTGCCGCAGGCGGCGAGCGCCAGCGCGGCGGCGGCGACGGCGGCGCGCCTCATCGCGTCCCCTCCATCACCTCGAGGAACGGGTTGAAGTACCCGGGCTCGCGCTCCACCACGCCCGCGAGCCCCTTCCCGCCGTCCTCCGTGCGCGCCACGTCACCGAAGCGCGCGTTCCCGATCGCCTTCATCAGGCCATCGCGCGCGACCTCCTCGAGGAGCGCGACCGCCTTCGCGAGCGTCTCGTTGGCGCGCCGCTCCACGACCCCCCCAGGCCGGAGCCGGATCTCGGCGCCCATCGAGCGCCACGCCCGGTACGCATAGTCGGCGGTCTTCAGCGCGACGTAGCGGTCCATGAGGAAGGGGTTGTGCATCGCCTCCGTCATCATGCCGAGGAGCTGGATGGACTGGCCCGTGACCCACGAGATCACGTCGGCCATCACGTCGTAGGCGTGGCTGAAGAAGATGTCGCCCTGCTTGTGCTTCGTGGGCGGCATGTACTTGATGGGCGCGTCCGGGAACAGCGTGCGGACGAGGAGCGCCTGCGCCAGCTCGCGCGCGATGGTGTCCTCGCGCGCCGGGTCGATCTCGAAGCTGTGGCCGAGGCCGATGAGGCGGTCCGGCAGGCCCGCGCGCCGCGCGAAGCTCTGGTTCACGAACTGCGAGGCGATGACGGTGTGGGCGGCCTCGTCGGCGTCGGCCGTGGTGATGTAGTTGTCCTCGCCGGTGTTGATGACGATCTCCGCGAGCGCGCAGATGCGGCGCGAGAAGTGCTGATCGCACAGCGTCCGCTTCATGTTGATGTCGCGGAAGAGGATCCCGTACATCGCGTCGTTGAGGAGCATGTCGAGCCGCTCCCACGCCGCGATGAACGCGATCTCGGGCATGCACAGCCCGGAAGAGTAGTTCGTGAGGTGGAGGTAGCGCCCGAGGCGTCGCGCCTCGTCGTCGAGGGCGGCCCGCATGATGCGGAAGTTCTCCTGCGTGGCGTAGGTGCCGCCGTAGCCCTCCGTCGTCGCGCCGTGCGGCACGTAGTCGAGGAGCGACTGCGCCGTCGAGCGGATGACCGCGATGACGTCGGCGCCCGCCTGCGCCGCGGCGCGGGCCTGCTCCACGTCGTCGTGGATGTTCCCGGTCGCCACGATGAGGTACTTGTGAGGGCGGGGCCCGGCGCCGAGCTCGGCCTCGAGCGACTTGCGCCGCTTCACCCTGCGGCGAAGGTCGTCCACGGCGGCGCGCGCATCCCGCCGCAGCTCCTCCGTCATCGCGCGCTCCTCGTCCGGCGGGAGCGGCTCGGGCCGGGTCGGGAGCGACTGCAGCTTCTCGACGACGGAGACGGGGTCCGACGCGCCGCGCCGCAGCGCGTACCCGAGCCAGTACGCCGCGCCGCGCCCGAGGAGCCTCCGCTCGTGGAGCGCGTCCACCGCGAGGTTCACGAGCGGGACGCCGCGCGGGCCGGCGTCGTGGAACCCGTGCAGCCGCAGCGCGGTCCGCTCGATCGACACCGTCGTGTGCCGCCGCACGAACTCCAGGACCTTCGCCGTGATCTCGTCGGCGAGCGCGCGGCACCGCTCGACGTTCGCGGCGTCGAGCGGGAGGTCGGGGACCACGCGGCCGTCCGCGAGCTGCATGCGGGATGGGTATTCCGCGGAGCCCGTTCGGGCAAGTTCCCTGACCGTGACGTTGGAGGCGGCTACAGCCGCACCCCCACGCACTCCTCCCCGTCGACGGCGATCACCCGCACGCGCGCGAGCGACCCGCGCCCCTCGCCGGACGCGGGCCAGCGCACGGTGACGTAGCTCCGCGCGGTGCCGCGCTCGAACCCGTCCTCCGGACGCTCGACCACGACCTCCAGCTCGCGCCCGACCTGCGCCGCGAGGTGCGCGCGCCACATCCGGGCGGACAGCGCGCGCAGCTCCCGCGCCCGCTCCCTCGCGACGGGCGCGGGGACGGCGCCCGGCATCTCCGCCGCGGCCGTGCCGGGCCGCGGCGAGAACGGGAAGACGTGCAGGTACGCGAGCGGCAAGGACGAGAGGAGCGCCACCGTCTCGCGGTGATCGGCGTCGATCTCGCCGGGCAGCCCGGCGATGACGTCCGTGCCGAGGCAGGCGCCGGGGACGGCGCACGCGAGCTCCTCGACGACCCGCCGGAAGCGACCCGGGCTCGCCGGGCGCCGCACGGCGCGGAGCACGCGCGCCGAGCCGCTCTGGAGCGGCACGTGGAAGTGCTCGCAGAGGATGGCGCGCGCGTCCGGCTCGCGGACGAGGCCGAGCGGGACCTCGGCGGCGTCGAGCGACGAGAGCCGCAGCCGTCGCACGAGCTGGCGCCGCGCCGCCTCGCGCACGAGCGCCACGAGCGACGTGCGGGGCGAGAGGTCCCGCCCCCACCCGCCGAGGTGGACGCCCGTGAGCACGACCTCCGGGTGCCGCTCGCCGAGCGCCGCGAGGCGGCGGAGCGCCTCGTCCGGAGCGAGCGAGCGGGACGGCCCGCGCGCCGCCGGGACGATGCAGAACGCGCAGCGGCGATCGCACCCGTCCTGGATCTTGAGGAACGGGCGCGTGTGGCGCGCCGGGCCCGCCACGGCGACCGCCCCCGCCTCGGGCACGGGTCCCGGCGCGGAGGGCCCGGGGACGCCGGCGATCCGGGCCACGACGGCGGCGACGCCCTCCCGCGCCCTCGGCCCGACCACCGCGGCCACGCCGGGCAGGGCGGCGAGCGCGCCGCCGCGGACCTGCGCGGAGCAGCCCGCCGCCACGATGCGCGCGCCCGGGTGCTCCCGCGAGGCGCGCCGGATCGCCTGCCGCGCGGTGGACTCGGCGTCGCACGTCACCGCGCAGCCGTTCACGACCACGACGTCGGCCCGCTCGCCCTCGCGGGCGAGCGCGAGCGCGCCGCCCAGCTCGGCCGCGAGCGCGTCGGCGTCGGCGCGGCTCACGCGACAGCCGAGCGCGACGACGGCCAGGCGCGGCCGCATCCCGGCCGCACGGTCGCTCGCCGGAGCCCGACACCCGGCCGAGGCATTTCTCGCGGAGCGAGACGTTCCCGGCCGGTCCTTGCCGCCGCCACCGCACGGGCTCCTAGACGATCCGTCCACCACCCACCACCTCGTCGCCGGCGTAGAAGACGGCGGCCTGGCCCGGCGCGACGCCGCGCACCGGCCGCGCGAGCCGCACGGACGCGCCGCCACCCCGCGCCACCACGACGCCGTCCGCCCCCTCGTGCCGGGGGCGCACCTGCACGCGCACCTCGACCGCCCGCGCCGGCGCGGCGCCGGAGACCCACCGCGCGTCCTCCACGTCGAACGTGCGGCGCGACGCCTCGTCGGCGGTCCCCACGACCACCCTCCCCGGCACCGCCTCGATCGAGACGACGTACCGCGGCGCCGGGCCGGCGAGGCCGAGCCCGCGCCGCTGCCCCACCGTGAACCGGTGGACGCCCCCGTGGCGGCCCAGCACCTCCCCGGCGGTCGAGACGAGCTCGCCGCCCCGCACCCGCGCCGGGGCGCGGAGGGCGACGAAGTCCGCGGCGTCGCCGCGCGTGACGAAGCAGATCTCCTGGGACTCGGGCTTCTCCGCGTTCGGGAGCCCTGCCTCCGCCGCGCGGACGCGCACGTCGCGCTTCTCGAGGCCGCCGACCGGAAAGAGGACGTCCCGGAGCGCGTCCTGGCCGAGCGCGTAGAGGAAGTAGGTCTGATCCTTCGCGCGGTCGGCGGCGGCGCACAGCGCGAGGCGTCCGTCCCGGCGCTCCACGCGCGCGTAGTGGCCCGTGGCGAGCTTCGCGCCGAGCGCCCGGGCGCGGGCGAGGAGCCAGTCGAACTTCACGTCCGAGTTGCAGGCGAGGCAAGGGTTCGGCGTCCTCCCGGCGAGGTAGTCGTCGACGAACGGGTCGATGACGCGCTCCCTGAACCTCGCCTCGACGTTCGCGACGAAGAACGGGATGCCGAGCCGGCGCGCGGCGGAGCGGGCGTCCTCGAGGTCGTCCGGCGCGCAGCACGAGCGGCCCCGCGCGGCGTCCGAGTAGTCCGCCACGCGCATGGCGACGCCCACCACGTCGTGCCCCTCCGCCGCGAGCAGGGCCGCGGCGGCCGACGAGTCGACGCCTCCGGACATGGCCACGAGGACGCGCATCCGAGCTCCGCGACGGGTCATATCGCCCCGCCGCG
>DASSQM010000113.1:0-5878 GCA_035702465.1 Anaeromyxobacter sp.
CCGCACCGCGGCGGCGTGGGTGCACTTGCAGTTCCATGGAGCGAGCGGTCGGGCGGCGTTGGCCCGCGGTGGGGCGGGGCGCGCGCCCGGTGGGGTCGCGGTCGCGGTCGGGGTCGGCGTCGCGGTGCGGGTCGAGGTCGGGGACGGGGTCGGGGTCGCGGTCGAGGTCGCGGTCGGGACACGCCATCGCCGCCGCCCCTGCCGCCATTGCTCCGGGATACCATCGTCACCCCCATGCCGAGGCTCGCCGGCTTCCCCACCGACTGCACGATCTCCTTCGATGGCGAGCGCATCCCGGCCCGGACGGGCGAGCCCGTCGCGATCGCGCTCCTCGCGGCTGGGCGCCTCCTCGTCTCGCGCAGCGCGAAGTACCACCGCCCGCGTGGGGCCTTCTGCCTCGCCGGCTCGTGCGGCACGTGCCTGGTCCGCGCCGGCGGCGCCCCGAACCGGCGCGCATGTCGGACCCCGTGCCGAGAGGGCCTCGAGGTCGAGACGCAGAACGCGTTCCCCCGAGCCAGGCACGACCTCCTCGGCGTCGTCGACGCGCTCACGCCGCATGGCCTCGATCACCACCACCTCGCGACGTGGAGCGCGCTCGCGAACCGCGCCGCTGTCTCCGTGGCGCGGCGGCTCGCGGGGCTCGGCCACCTGCCCTCCCCGCCCGCCGTCGACGACGCGCGCGCCGCGGCCGCGGCGGCGGCGCCGCGCGAGGAGCGCTTCGACGCCCTCGTCGTGGGCGCGGGGCCGGCGGGGCTCGCGGCCGCGGAGGCGCTCGCGGAGGCGGGGCGGCGCGTGCTCCTCGCGGAGCAGGAGCGGGCGCTGGGCGGGCGGCTGCGCTGCCGCGTCGGCGAGGCTGGCGCCCCCGACCTCGCGTGGGGCGATCGCGCCGCGACCCGCGTGCGCGGCGCCGGGGGCGAGGTGGCAACCGGGACCGCCGTGCTCGGCCTCTGGCACGACGGCGGGGAGGCGATCGCGGCGCTCGCCTCCGACGGCGCTTCGCCTCGGCTCCGCCTCGCGCGCGCCGATCGGATCGTCCTCTGCCCCGGGGGCCATCCGCAGCCGCTCCTCGCGGAGGGCGGTGATCGCCCGGGCGTCTTCGGCGCGCGCGGGCTCGCCGCCGCGATCGCGGAGCACGGCGCGGTGGCAGGGCGCCGCGTCGCGGTCGTCGGCGCGGGCGCCGAGGCCGACGCGCTCGCGGCCGCGTTCGCGCGCACGGGCCTCGAGGTGGAGCGCGCCGCCGATGTGGAGGGTGGGCTCGTGCGCGGTCGCGCGCGCGTCCGCGCGCTCGAGCTTCCGGGCCGGACGATCGCGTGCGACACGATCGCCGTCGCGTCGCCGCCGGCACCGGCGACGGAGCTCGCGCGAGAGCTGGGCGCGTCCATCGCGCTCGCCAGCCCGGCGTCCGGAACGTTCGCCGTCCGCGCCTCCGCCGACGGCGCGACCGGCGTGCGCGGCCTCCTCGCGGCGGGAGAGGTGACCGGCGCGATGGACGCGGCGCACGCGGCGGACGCGGGGCGGCGCGCGGGCGAGGCGGCGCGTGGGTAAGGCGATCGTCTGCGCGTGCGAGGACGTCACGCTCGGCGAGATCCGGCGCGCGTTCGCCGCGGGGCACCGGGACGTCGAGTCGATCAAGCGGTACACGGGGCTGGGGACGGGGCCGTGCCAGGGGAAGAGCTGCGTCGCGGTGCTCGCGCGGGAGCTGTTGCGGCTCGGCGCGTCGGAGGAGGAGGCGGCGCCGTTCACGACGCGGCCGCCCGTGCGGATGGTCGAGCTGGGGGTGCTGGCGGCGCTCGATGCGGGGGCGCTGGGGGTCGACGAGGGGGTGCCGCGGGCCACCCCGACCTCGACCTCGACCTCGACCCCGACCCCGACCCCGACCGCGACCCCGACCTCGACCGCGACCGATCCGTTCCACGAACCCCTCCCCGCCCGCGCGGACGTCGTCATCGTCGGCGGCGGGATCTTCGGGCTCTCGCTCGCGTACGAGCTCGGGCGCCGCGGGGTGCGCGACGTGCTCGTGCTCGAGCGCGGGTACCTCAACGCCGGCGCCTCGGGCCGCAACGGCGGCGGCGTGCGGGCGCAATGGTCGACGCCTGCGTTCATCCGGCTCGCCCGACGCTCGATGGAGATCTGCGATCGCTTCGCGGTCGAGATGGGCATCAACGTCTGGTTCCGCCGCGGCGGCTACCTCTTCCTCGCGCCCACGAAGGAGCAGGTCGCGCGCATCGAGCGGAACGCGGCGCTGCACCGGCGCGAGGGGCTGAAGACGCGCGTCGTCGGGCCGGCCGAGGCACTGGAGATCGTCCCGGAGCTGGACCGCTCGCGCTTCCTCGCGGCGTCGTGGAACCCGGACGACGGCGTGGTGTTCCCGTGGCCCTTCCTCTGGGGCTACGCAGAGCGCGCGCGGGCGCTCGGCGCGAAGGTGCAGACGTTCACGCCCGTGACGGGCTTCGAGGCGTCCGGCGGGCGCGTCACGGCGGTGCGCACCGGGCGCGGGCGCGTCGCGTGCGACACGGTGGTGGTCGCGGCCGGCGCCTGGTCCAAGGAGGTCGCGGCGCTCGCGGGCGTGCGGCTCCCGAACCGCCCCACCCGCCACGAGATCCTCGTGACCGAGTCGCTGCGCCCCTGGCTCGGCCCGCTCGTCGCGGTGCTCGGCACGGGTCTCTACTTCTCGCAGTCCCTCCGCGGCGAGATCGTGGGCGGCATGGGCGACCCGGCGGAGCCGGAGGGCGTCGTGATGGGCTCGACGCTCCGGTTCCTGGCGCGGTTCGCGCGCGCGGCCGTCGCGGTCGCGCCGGTGCTGGCCGCGGTGAAGGTCGTCCGGCAGTGGGCGGGCTGCTACGACGTCACGCCGGACAACAACCCGGTGCTCGGCCCGGCCGGGTTCCCGAACTTCCACCAGCTCTCGGGGTTCGTCGGCCACGGCTTCATGATGGCGCCCGCCGTCGCGGAGCTGTACGCGGACTGGCTCGCCGGCCGCGGCAAGGACGAGCTCCTGTCGCGATTCGATATCGGCCGCTTCGGGAAGGGCGTCCTGTCGAAAGAGGATTTCATCATCGGGTAGCGCTACTCTCCGGGCATGGCGCTGCGGAAGAAGAAGATCGCGATCCTCGGCTCCGGCAACATGGGAGAGGCGCTCGTGAAGGGCCTCCTCCGCGCCGGCAAGACGCAACCCGAAGCCCTCGTCTGCTCGGACCCGCGGGCCGAGCGACGCGAGGAGCTGCAGAAGCGCTACGCCGTGCACGTCACGGCCGATAGCCGCGCGGCCGCCGCGCAGTGCGACATCTCGGTCATCGCGGTGAAGCCGCAGGCCATCGACGTCCTCCTCGAGGAGATCGCGCCCGCCGTCGACGCGAAGAAGCTCGTCATCTCCATCGCCGCGGGCGTGCCCATCGCCGCCATCGCCCGCAAGCTCGGCGCCGGCGTCCGCATCATCCGCACCATGCCGAACACGCCTGCGCTCGTCGGCGCGGGGGCGACGGCGCTCGCGCGCGGTCCGCACGCGACCGACGGCGACCTCGAGCAGGCGCTGGCGCTCTTCGAGGCGGTGGGGGTGGCGGTCGTCGTCGAGGAGCACCACCTCGACGCGGTCACCGGCCTCTCCGGCTCCGGCCCCGCGTTCGTGTTCATGGCCATCGAGGCGCTCGCCGACGGCGGCGTGAAGGTGGGCCTCGCGCGGCCCGTCGCGCTCGCCCTCGCCGCGCAGGCGGTGATGGGCTCGGCGAAGCTCGTCCTCGAGACCGGGGAGCACCCGGGGCGGCTCAAGGATCAGGTGACGAGCCCCGGCGGCACGTCGATCGCGGGATGTCACGTTCTCGAGGCGGGCGGGTTCCGCGCCGCGCTCATCGCGGCGGTGGAGGCCGCGACGATCCGCTCCCGCGAGCTCGGCGAGCTCGCGGCGAACAAGGGTTGAGCCGCCCTCTCGACGGGCCCGGGGCCGGACTTCGACGGGCGCGCGAGAGCGGCGGGCCGCCGTCAGCCGTTCGCGCAGCCGAGCGCGGCGTTCGCGTGCAGCGTCTCGAGGATCGCCCTCGTCACGTGGTCGCTCGACGCGTCCTCGCTCGGGAAGATCGCGCCGAAGCGGGCCTGGAGCGCCGCGCCCACCGCGTGCGAGTCCGCGCAGCGGTTGATCACCGTGAGCGCGCCGATGGCCTCGCCCTCGCCGCGGGCGATGTCCTTCGCGAGCGCCTCGCGGTTCGCCTCGACGAAGCTCTTCGTCCCCTGCGCGAGCGCGCCGGGCTGGCAGTTCGAGGTGCCGAACGTGATGCCGAACGTCTGGTTGCCGCAGATGCCGTTCAGCGTGGCGGCGATGATCTGGATGCCGCCCGGCTGGCTGTCGAAGGCCATCGAGCCGAGGCCGCAGCCCGCGGTCCCGTACTTGCCGCTGCCCTGGATGCCCTTGCGGATGTCCTTCTCGGCCTGGGACTGCGAGAGAGCGGGCGCCGCCGACAGGAGCGCCGCGAGCGCGAGGGTGACTCGAACGATCATGGACGACCTCCGGGGAGACGTAGGACCCGGAGCATACGCCGGCGCGCGCTACCCGGTGGCTTCCGCTCGGGTGTCGCGGCGGGCCGCCGCGTTCCGCGCCTCCGCCGCTCGGGTGGTCCGCGCCAGCGCCAGGAACCACGCCCACGCGAGCGCCTGGGCGACGGCGAGCGCCCAGAACACGGCGCGGTGGGCGTCGGCGGTGCCCATCCCCCTCGCCCGGAGGGCGTCGATCCCCGCGCCCATCCCCCACTGGATGGCGAACGCGCCCACGAACACCGTCACGTTCAGCGCCGTGCTGGCGCGGCCGGCGAGCTCGACCGGAAACGGCCGCGAGTTCACGGGGTAGAGGAGCGTGCCACTGCAGGTGAACGCCCCGAGCGCCGCCCACAGCACGCCGGTGTGCGGGGTCGCCTCGGTCACGATCAGGACGAGCGTCGCGATGGCGGCCGGCGCCCCCGCCCCGACGAGGTGACCCGTTCCGATGCCGCGCCGCGCGAGCGACGTCGCCACGAGCCCGACGGCGAGGTAGCCGCACAACATGGCGACGTTCATCCCGGTGAGGTGCCGGGCCATGACGTCCCGGCCGTAGCCGTTCACCACGAGGAGCCACTCCGAGGCCCAGAGCCCCTGCACGGCCATGAAGCCGCCGGTGAACGTCACGCCGAGCGGCACGCAGCGCCAGAACGACGCGCTCCGGAAGATCGTGCCCACCCCGCGCCACTGCGCGGAGAGCCGCTCGGGCGCCGCCGCCCGCTCCTCGTCGGGCGCGCGAAGGAAGAGCCAGGCGGAGGCGACCGCGGTCGCGACGGCGAGCGCGCCGAAGATCTGGCGCCAGCCGGTGAAGCGGAGCGCGAGCTCCATCGGCTGCGAAGACGTGATCGCGCCGAGGCCACCGGCGGTCATGATCCAGCCGGTGAGCGACGCCTGCCGCTCCGGGCCGTACGCCCAGGAGAACGACTTCAGCGCGCCCATGAAGCACGACGACACCCCGAGCCCGACGAGCGCCCGGCCGGCCGCGAGGCCGGCGACGCCGGGCGACGCCGCGAACACGCCTGCGCCCGCCGCCGCCGCGAGTAGGAGCGCCGACTCGACGCGCCGCGCGCCGAAGCGGTCGAGCAGGACGCCGAGCGGGAGCTGCGCGAGGCCGAACGCGAGGAAGTAGGCCGCGGTGAGGAGCCCGATGGCGCTCGCGGAGAGGGAGAGCTCGTCGCGCAGCACCGGGCCGATGACGCCGTTCGCGGTGCGGAACAGGTACGAGAGGAAGTACGCGCCCGCGAAGGGGAGGACGGCCCGGGTCCACGGCGGGGGTGCGCGCGGCGGCATCCCGCAAGTATGCCGGACGGTCGCGGACTGCGCGACGGCGGCGCGAGCGGGCGCGGTGGCGACGTTC
>DASSQM010000114.1:0-7589 GCA_035702465.1 Anaeromyxobacter sp.
TGATGAAGATGCACACGGGCCACGGGGGCCCCATCGTGAGCGAGCAGGAGGAGGCCGAGGCGGCCGGGGCGGCGGACGTCGAGGGGCGGGCGGCCAAGAAGGAAGAGAGATGATTGCGCATCCGGGTTGCAGTGACGCTCGAGATGGGGGGTGCAGGGGGAGAGTTCTCCCCCCGCTAGAGGCGCCGCCAGGCGCCGGACATCACGCCCACAGCGGCGGCGGCGCCGCTGGGCATCACCGGGACGGGGTGCCGCTGTGAGCCCGAAGCCCAAGCTGATGGTCGTGGATGATCTCGACTCCGCGCGCCAGATGATGAAGCGCGCGCTGGCGCGGTCCTACGACGTGTACGACTTCGCCTCGGTCGCGGAGGCGCTCCCCGCCCTCGATCGCGCCGAGTTCGACGCGGTGGTGACGGACCTGCGCATGCCAGGCATCGACGGCATCGAGGGGCTGCGCCGGTTCAAGGCGAAGCTGCCCGACCTGCCCGTCGTGCTCGTCACCGCGTTCGCCACGGTCGAGACCGCCGTCGAGGCCATGAAGGCGGGGGCGCTCGACTACCTCAGGAAGCCGTTCGAGCCCGAGGAGCTCGAGCTCGTCGTCGGGCGGGCGGTGGAGTGGGCGCGCATGCGCCGCGAGAACGCGCGGCTCAAGACCGCGCTCGCGGGCGAGTTCAACGTCTCGGGCATCGTGGGCCGCTCGGCGGCGATGAAGGAGGTCGTCTCGGTCCTGGAGCGGATCGCGCCCACCGACGTGCCCATCCTCATCGAGGGCGAGTCCGGCACGGGCAAGGACCTCCTCGCGCGGGCCGCCCACGCGCTCTCCCGCCGCGCGGCGGGCCCGTACGTCGCGCTCAACATGAGCGCCATCCCGGAGAACCTCGCGGAGGCGGAGCTGTTCGGGCACGAGAAGGGCGCCTTCACCGGCGCCGAGCAGGCGCGCGCCGGCTTCTTCGCGGAGGCCGACGGCGGCACGCTCTTCCTCGACGAGGTCGGGCTCCTGCCGCCCGCGCTCCAGCCGAAGCTGCTCCGCGTGCTGCAGGACGGCGAGTACATCCCCGTCGGCAGCCGCAAGCCGCAGAGGGCGAACGTGCGCGTCGTCGCCGCCACGAACGAGGACCTCGCGAGGAACGTGAAGGCGGGGAAGTTCCGCGAGGACCTCTGGTTCCGGCTGCGCGTCGTGCCCGTGCGGCTCCCGCCCCTGCGCGAGCGGCGCGAGGACATCCCCGCGCTCGTCGAGCACTTCGTGAAGAAGCACGCGCTGCGGCTCTCGCGCCCGCCGCTGCAGCCGGACGCCGAGGCGATGCGCGCGCTCCTCGAGTACCCGTGGCCGGGAAACATCCGCGAGCTCGAGCACGCCGTGGAGCGCGGCCTCCTGCTCGCGCGCGGCGAGGTCATCGCCCGCGCGGACCTGCCGCCGGAGATCGCGTCCCCGCCGCACGAGAACGGCTCGCCCGGCGACGGCTACTACCGCCGCGCCCGCGACGCGTGGGAGCGGAAGTTCTTCGAGGACCTCCTGCGCGAGGCCGGCGGCAGCGTGGCGCGCGCCGCGGAGCTCGCGGGCATCCACCGCTCCACGCTCTACGAGAAGCTCACGCGCTACGGGCTCGTGGGGAAGGACGAGAAGGAGTGAGGGACCAACGCCTCCGCATCCGCCGGGGGCGCCTCGCCGACGCGCGCGCGGTCGCGGCCGTGATGCGGGCCTCGATCCGCGGCCTCGCGCGCCACGCCTACGGGCCGCGCGCCATCGCCCGCTGGTCGTCGCTGCCGCCGCTCTACCACGCGTGGGCGATGACCGCGGGCGGGGAGACGTACGTGGTCGCGGAGCGGCGCCGCCGGATCGAGGGCTACGCGGCCCTGCGCGGCGGCGAGGTGACGGCGGTGTTCGTCCGGCCTGCCGCCGCGGCGCGGGGCGTCGGCCGCGCGCTGATCCGCGCGGTGGAGCGCCTCGCCCGGCGCCGCGGTACGCGCTCGCTCTTCGCGCGCGCCGCGCTCGGCGCGGTGGGCTTCTACGAGCGGGCCGGATTCCGCCGCGTCCGGGCGACGCGCGTGCCGCTCCTCGGCGGAGCGCACCTCCGCGCCGTCCTCGTGGAGAAGCGCCCGCTCGCGCCGCGCGCTACATCCGCCCGCAGGGTCGCCGGAACGGGCAGCGCCGGCAGGGGTCGCGCTCGTCGTGGCGCGGGAACGCGTCCTCCCGCGCGACGTTCCGGGACGGGTCGGCGAGCGCGGCCTTCATCCGGGCGATCGAGGCGCGCATCTCGCTCCGGCATGCGTCGAGCGTCGCGGCGTCGGCGGCGACCGTGACGCGCTCGCCGGCGGGCACGCCGTTCCCGACGAGGTAGACGAGGTCCCCGGCGACGCCGTCGTCCGGAACGCCCCATTTCTGGCGCGCGTAGAGCGCGTAGGTGCCGACCTGGAGGTGGTCCGCGCCGCGCTCCTTCCCCGTCTTCCAGTCGAGGAGGTGCACGCGGCCGTCCTTGCCCCGGTACGCGAAGTCGACGGCCACCCAGATCTTCGTCCCCTCGAAGTCCCAGGCGTCGAGCTCGTCGACGACGAGCCAGTCCTGCCGGGGGGTGGCGAGGATCTCCTCGAGCACCGCGCTCCCGTAGAACGCGCGGAGCGCCCCCTCCACGACCTGCTCGTAGAGCCGCTTCCAGTCGGCGTCCGCGACGGGCTCGCCGTACTCGTGCTCGAGGAGGCCCACGATGCGCGACGCCTCGCGCCAGTAGCTCTTCTCGCGGGAGCCGGCCCACTCGGCCCGCGCCCGCGCGCGGGTGCGGTCGAGGACGCGCTCGAGCGGGACGAGATCGCCGGCCACCCGCGCGCGAGAGAGGACCTGCTTCAGCGCACCGTGGACCACCGAGCCCGCCCACTGCCAGCGCGACGACAGCTTCTTCAGGACGTAGAGCTCGCGCACCCCGGAGCCCGCCGGCGCCTCCCAGCCGCCCCAGCTCCCGTAGTACGCAAAGAAGTAGGCGCGCCGGCACTCGGCGAACTTCTCGTGCCGCGACTTCGACCAGGAGAACTCGTTGGTGATGTCGGCCATGCGCCCGGGCCGAGCGCTCGCACGAAGCGGGCGCTCGCCTGACGCAGTCTAGCCGGGCGGTCCGACACGCCTCCTGACGGCCGTCTACCGCGGTCCGCCGCGGCGTCTGGAAGCGTGAACGGCGTAGCCGGTAAGGTGCGGCCGGGCACATTTCGCTTCGCGAAAAGTGCCTCGGCCGGATATCGAATTCCGGCTACCGCGCGCCGCCGTGCTCGGCGGACTCCGGCCGGGCCTGGGCGGCGGTGGGGCGGGCCCGCGCCGACGGGGGAGCGGCCTTCTCCTCGAGCGGGCCGAGCGGGAGCCCGGCGAGCTGCGGCTTCACGACGGACGGGTTCGCGACGAGGACCG
Organism: Anaeromyxobacter sp.; assembly: GCA_035702465.1. Classification (GTDB taxonomy): domain Bacteria; phylum Myxococcota; class Myxococcia; order Myxococcales; family Anaeromyxobacteraceae; genus Anaeromyxobacter. Next base: position 3,391 of record DASSQM010000114.1, read on the forward strand.
CCGTGAGCCGCGACGGATCGAGGCCGGCCCGCGCGAAGCGCTGAACGTCCTCCGCCGCCACCTTCTGGACCTTCTCCGCGTACGTGTTCCAGTAGTCGTCCGGCAGCCCGTGGACGGAGAGGTCCGCGAGCCGGCCGGCGATCGCGCCGGCCGTGGCGAAGTCCGCCGGGAGCCCGAGGACGAGCGCGCTCTTCGCCTCGCCGAGCTCGTCCGGCCCGACCGGCTCGTTCCGGATGCGGTCGATCTCCTTCAGGAGCTCCGCGATGGCGGCGCCCGTCACGTCGGCCTTCACGCTCCCCGCGATGAACGACACGCCGGCGAGCTTCCGCGCGTCGCCCCGCGCGTAGATGCCGTAGGTGTAACCCTTCTCCTCGCGCAGGTTGCGGAACAGCCGCGACGACATCCCTCCGCCGAGCACCTGGAACGCGACGGTCGACGCGACGTAGTCGGGCTCGGAGCGGCGCAGCCCGGGCATGCCGAGGAGGAGGTACGCCTGCGGGGCGTCCGCCTTCTCGAGGAGGACGGCGCGCTTCGGGGCCGCGGGCGCGGCGGGCGGCAGCGCCGGCGCGGGCGTGCCGCGCTTCCACGCGCCGAGCGTCTTCTCGAGGAGCGGCCGGAGCTCCCCCTCGGACACGTCGCCGACCACCACGAGCTCGGCGTTCGAGGGGCGCCAGTAGCGCTCGTGGAACGCGGCGAGGTCCTTCGGCCGGAACGCCTTCACCGACTGCTCCGTGCCGAGGAGGTAGTGGCCGTACGGGTGCTTCCCCCAGAACATCGGCGCGAACGTGCGGGAGGCGAGCGCCTGGGGCTGGTCGCGCTGCTGGAGCAGCGCCACGAGCCGCTCGTCCTGCACGCGCTCGAAGTCCGCCTTGCGGAACGCGGGGTGCATCGCGACGTCCGCGAAGAGGGCGAGGAACTCCGCGAGGTGCTTCGAGAGCGTGGACCCGCCGAGCGAGGCCGCGTCGGTCCCCGCCGACGCGTGGATCGCCGCCCCGAGGAAGCCCGCCTCGTCGGAGATCTGCGTGGCGGTGCGCGTCTTCGTGCCCTCGGTGAGCATGGTCGCGGTGAAGCTCGCGAGCCCGGGCCCGGACGCGGGATCGCGTCCGCCGCCCGCGAGCGCGACGAGGTCGACGGCGACGATGGGCAGGCGCCGGTACTCGACGAGGCGCACCTTCAGCCCGTTCGCGAGCGCGAAGTGCTTCTGCTCCGGAAGCCGGAGCTCCGGGGGCGGACCCTCCGGAGGAGGCGCGGAGCGGTCGGGACCGGAGGGTGCGGGCGCCTGCGCGCCCTGGGCGGTCGAGGGCGCCGCCTGCGGCTGCGCCGGCGCCGACGCCTTCTTCGCCGTGGAGCACGCGACGGCCGTCGCGAGCGCGGCCGCGAGGACGAGGACGGCGGGGCGGCGGCTCATCGGCTCTCCCCCTTCGCGGTCGAGGGCGCGGCGGAGGGCGCCGCGGCGGCGGGCGCGCCCGGCGGCGCGGCCCCGGCGCGCGGCAGGACGGTGAGCACGACGCGCGCGTCCTTGCGCAGGAACGTGCGCGCGGCCTCCGACACGTCCGCCGCGGTGGCGAGGCGGTACCGGGCGAGGTCCTGCGCGAGGTAGCCGGGATCGCCCGTGCGCAGGTAGTAGCCGGCGAGGGTCGCGGCGCGGCCGCCGAACCCGCCCACCGGCTCGAGCCCGAAGATCGCCCCGGACTCGATCTTGTTCTTCGCGCGCGCGAGCTCCTCGGCAGAGGGCGGCGCCGCGGCGAGCCTGGCGAGCTCCTCGTCGATCTCCCTCTCGATGCGCTCGATCGGGACCCCGGGCTTCGGCGTCGCGACGACGAGGAACATGGACGCGAGCGCCTGGCTCTGCTGGCCCGCCGAGACGTCCTGCGCGATGCGCTCGTCCATCACGAGCCGCTTGACGAGCCGCGCGCTCTTGCCGTCCGTGAGGATCTGGCCGACGAGGTCGAGGGCCGCGTCGCCGGGCGCGAACATGCGCGGCGTCTGCCACGCGATGTAGACGCGCGGGAGCTGCACGTTGTCCTCCATCGAGACGCGGCGCTCTTCCCGGAGCGGCACGGCCTCCGGCTTCTGGTGAACGGGCGGCGCCTTCCCGGGGATCCCGCCGAACCACTTCTCGACGAGCGCCTTCGCGCGCGCGGTGTCCACGTCGCCGGCGATGGCGAGCACCGCGTTCTCCGGCCCGTAGTAGCGCGTGAAGAACTCCTTCACGTCCTCGACCGAGGCCTTCTGGAGATCCTCGTGCGACCCGATGGGGAGCCAGTGGTACGGGAACTCCGGGTTCCACAAGTTCGCGAGGAGCTTCTCGTACGCGAGGCCGTACGGGCGCATCTCGTACGACTGGCGGCGCTCGTTCCGGACCACGTCGCGCTGGTTGTCGAGCTTGTCCTGCGTGAGCGTCTGGAGGAGGAAGCCCATCCGATCGGACTCGATGTAGAGCATCTGCTCGAGCGCGTTCGACGGGACCTGCTCCCAGTACTGCGTCGTGTCCTGGGAGGTGGAGCCGTTGTGCTCCCCTCCCGCCGCGTCGATGATCCGCTCCCCCCGCCCCTTCGGCACGTGCTGCGACCCCTCGAACATGAGGTGCTCGAAGAGGTGCGCGAACCCGGTGCGCCCGGGCTTCTCGTCCTTGGAGCCCACGTCGTACTGCACGTGGACGCCGACGATCGGGTTCGAGCGGTCCTCGTGGACGACGACCGTGAGCCCGTTCGGGAGGCGGAACATCTGGTACGGCAGGCTCGGTGCCGCGTCCTTCGCGGCGCTCGCCGCCGCGGGCGAGGGTGCGGCCGTCTCGGCGCGGGGCGGCAGCGGGGCGAGCGCCGTGGCGAGGGCGAGCGCGGCGATTCGGAGATCCATGGCGGCTGGCGTTATATGCCTCGCCCCCCGCCGCGTCACGCGTTCCTGGGCGGTGTGCGATGAAGGCGCCGAAACCGCGACGCAGGGCACATCCTCGCGGGGTGGACGGCGGCCATTGCGCGCCGGGAGCCGCGGGGTAGACTCGATCCCGTCGTGGCCACCCCCCTGCGCATCCTGGTCGTGGAGGACGATCCCGCTGTGGCGCGGCTCTACGCGGCCTACGCGCAGAGCCGGGGGCACGCCGTGCTGTTCGCGAAGGACGGCGCCGAGGCGCTCGTCGCAGCCGCATCCGAGCTGCCCGACGTCGTGCTGCTCGACATCGCGATGCCGAAGCTCGACGGGCGCGACGTGCTCCGCCAGCTCAAGGCGAACCCGAAGACGGCCCCGATCCCCGTGCTCGTCGTCTCCGCGTTCGGCGGCGATCAGAACATGCGCGACCTGCTCCTCGAGCTCGGCGCGTTCGACGTGATGGAGAAGCCGGTGGATCTCCAGATCGCGTTCAACAAGGCCGAGCGGCTCGTGGCCGGGCCGGCCTGACGTCTCTACCGATTGGGCTCGATCCGCATCCCCTTCGGGATGACCACGATCCCGCTCTCGGTGACGTGGAAGTGCTTCGCGTCGCGCTCGAGGTCGTAGCCGATCTCGGTGCGGGGCGGGATCTCCACGTGCTTGTCCACGATGGCGCGCCGGACCCGGCTGTGCCGGCCGATGTTCACGTTCTCGAAGACGATGGAGTCCTCGACGTACGCGTAGCTGTTCACCCGCACCTTGGGCGAGAGGATGGAGTGGTGCACGTGGCCACCGGAGATGATGCAGCCCTCGGAGATGAGGCTGTCGGTGGCGATCCCGACCCGGTTCTCCTTGGCGTTGTTGAAGACGAACTTCACGGGCGGGAAGTTGTGCTGGTTCGTGAAGATGGGCCAGCGGTCGTTGTAGAGGGAGAAGATCGGGTCCACGTCCACGAGATCCATGTTCGACTGGTAGTAGGCGTCGAGGCTCCCCACGTCCCGCCAGTACCCGCGCTCCTTCTCGCCCTGCCCCGGCACGCGGTTCGTCGCGAAGTCGTACACGAACACGCGCTTGCGCTGGTTCATGGACGCGACGATGGACTTGCCGAAGTCGTGCGCGCTGTTCGGATCGCCGGCGTCGCGCACGATCTCCTGCACGAGCGCCTCGGTGGTGAAGAGGTAGTTGCCCATCGACGCGAGGCACCGCGTCGGGTCGCCGGGCATCGTCTTCGCGCCGGACTGCGGCTTCTCGACGAAGCCGGCCATCCGCCCCTCGGCGTCGACCTCGATGATGCCGAACTCGCTCGCCTCCGCCACCGGGATCGGGATCGC
>DASSQM010000115.1:0-3126 GCA_035702465.1 Anaeromyxobacter sp.
TGAAGGCCGCGGCGAGCGCCGCGAGCGAGCGAGACGGTGTCATGCCAGATCCCCCTCGGCGCCGGTCAAACGCCGGCGAACCACTCGTACCCCTGGTCCTCCCAGTAGCCGCCGGTGCGCTCCGGGAGGAAGTTCACGGTCAGCAAATATTTCACCATCTTGTACCCGAGCTTCACGGCCGAGTAGAGCCGCAGCGGCGCCCCGTGCTCGCGCAGGAGGAGCTCGCCGTCCATCGCGTACGCGACGATGGTCTGCGGGTGAAGCGCGCTCTCGAGGTCCCAGCACGAGTAGTAGCCGGGCTCGAAGGAGCGGAACTCGACGTACCGGGCACGCGGGTCGGCGCCGGCCACGCGCGCGAGCTCCGAGACGCGCACGCCCTCCCACGAGGCGACCGCGGTCCAACCCTCCACGCAGTGGTGGCGCACGCGCATGCGCGCGGCGGGGAGCCGCCGGAGGGCGTCGAGCGACAGCGCCTGGGGGCGCTGCACGAGGCCGCCCACCGCGAGCGCCCAGCCGCCGGGCGCGAACGGATAGTCGTCGCCGATCTTGTACTTCGGGAAGAGATCGAGGTCGGTCTGCTCCGACTCCGGCAGCTCGGGCGCGAGCCGACGGGGGTCGAGGAGGGCGCGCTGGAATCGCTCGTTCACGCGCTCCATCGCCCCGAGGAACCCGGTGCGCGGGCGGCTGCCGTCGCAGGCGAACCCGCCCACCGCGAGGACGCCGGCGGCGCGGACGCCGGCCGCGAGGAAGCGCCGCCGGGTCGAGCCGCTCACCGGCGCGCCTCCGACGGCCGGGGACGGCCGCCCGTCACCATGTCCGCGATCGCGCGGGGGTGGCGGACCACCTGGATCACGTGGACGACGAGGAAGACCCCGAGGCCGGCGAGGGCGAGGAGGTGGACGGCGCGCGCGGCGTCGTAGCCGCCGAGGAGCGCCGTGAGCCGGGGGAGCTGCACGGGCTCGTACAGCGCGAGGCCGGAGAGGACGAGGATCGCGGCGAGGGCGAGGGCGGCCGTGTACGCGAGCCGCTGCATCCCGTTGTACAGCCCGGCCGGCGGCGGCTGCTCCTTCCGGAGGCCCAGATCGTGGAGAGCGGTCCCCCAGGCGTTCCGCGCGTCGCGCGGCGGCCAGAAGAGGCGGCGGCGCCACTCCCGGCTCGTGAGCAGGTAGACGGCGTAGAGGAGCGCGTTCGCGGCGAAGAGCCACGCGAACGCGAAGTGCCAGTGGCGCGCGCCGGCGAGCCAGCCGCCGATGGTGAGGACGTGCGGCGGCTCGGCTCCCTGGAGCGGGTACCAGCGATACGGCGCGCCGCGGGCGCCGAGGAACGGGTACGCGGCGAGGATCTGCATCCCGCTCCCCGCCATCACGACGAGGAGGACGGCGTTCGCCCAGTGCGCGGCGCGGATGACCCACGGCTGCGCGGGCCGATGCGCGGGGCCGCTCGCAGTCGGCTGGATCGGTGGAGACACTCCAGGCGGAAGATGGTGCGCGGCCGCGGGTCACGGGGAGCGGCCGCCCCGCAGGGAGCGCGCGGGCCTCCCCGGCGGCGTCCCGGGGCTGCGCCCGCCGAGCAGCCGCGCGGGCGACCCTGCCCGGCGCGTGCCGGCGTGCGCAGGGTGCGCGGGGAGGGCGTGCGGCGATCGCGCCGCGCCGGGGGCGCGCTCTCGGGGAGCGACCATGGGCGGCAGCGCCATCCGGCTCGGCAGCATCGCGGGCATCCCGATCCGCATCCACGTGACGTTCCTGCTCGTGCTCCCGTTCCTCGCGCTCGGCTTCGGCCGCGTGTACAGCGACGCCGCGCGTGCGGCGGACGTTCCCGCGGACCAGCTCCACGGCTCGCCGTTCCTGTGGGGCCTCGCCGTGGCGCTCGCGCTCTTCGCGTCGGTGCTCGTCCACGAGCTCGCCCACTCCGTGTACGCGCTGCGCCACGGCGGCCGCGTCCGCGACATCACGCTCCTCATGATCGGCGGCGTGTCGCAGATCTCCGAGCCGCCGCGGACGGGCCGCGGCGAGGCCATGATGGCCCTCGTCGGCCCGCTCGCGAGCCTCGTCCTCGGCGCCGCGTTCTACCTCGTGTGGCGGGCGATCGCGGCCACGCGCCAGTTCGACCTGGCGTTCGCGACGTTCCACCTCTTCTACCTGAACGTCACGCTCGGCGTGTTCAACCTCCTGCCCGCGTTCCCGATGGACGGCGGGCGCGTCCTGCGCGGCGTGCTCGCGGACCGGGTGGGGCTGCTCCGCGCGACGGAGATCGCGTCGATGGCGGGCAAGGCGTTCGCCGTCCTGTTCGCGATCGCCGGCTTCTTCTCGCTCAACCTCCTGCTCATGGCCGTCGCGTTCTTCGTGTGGGTCGGGGCGGAGTCGGAGAGCCAGGGCGTGCTCGTGAAGGCGATGCTCGGCCACGTCCGGGTGCGGGACCTCCTGCGCGCGCGGGTGCTGCCCGTGGACGCGTCCGCCTCGGTGCTCGAGGCGGGCGAGAGGATGCTCCGCGAGCGGCGCACGAGCTTCCCGGTGAGCGACGGCGCGCAGGTGCTCGGCGTCATCGGCCCGGAGGACGTCGAGCGCGTCCCGCCCGCGGACCGCGAGCGGTTGCGCGTCGCGGACGTGGTCCGGCGGGTCGCGCCGGTCGACGGCGGCGAGGACGCGTCTGCGGTCCTCCGCGCGTTCGGCGCGGCGGGCTCGCCGGCGGTGCCCGTGGTGGACGGGGGCGCGGTGGTGGGCGTGCTCTCGCAGCGCGACGTCGCGCGCGGCCTCAGGCTCGGGGAGCTGGAGGCGAGGCTGCACGGGACCACCGCTCCGCGCCGCCGCATGCGATGGGGGTTCCGGCGCGAGCGGCATGCGTGAAGCGGCGAGGGGACGTCGCCTCCCGTCACCGCCCGCGCCGCCGCTCCGCCTGCTGTGCCTGGATCGCGGTGAGGGTGATCGTGAAGACGACGTCCTCCACGAGGCACCCGCGGCTGAGGTCGTTCACCGGCTTCGCGAGGCCCTGGAGCATCGGGCCGATGCTCACCACGTTCGCGCTTCGCTGCACCGCCTTGTACGTGACGTTCCCCGTGTTGAGGTCGGGGAAGACGAGCACGGTCGCCCGGCCCGCGACGGTCGATCGGGGCGCCTTCTGCCGCGCCAC
>DASSQM010000116.1:0-4747 GCA_035702465.1 Anaeromyxobacter sp.
CGTGCGCGAGGGCGACCTCGGCGCGGTGGTTCCGCGCGAGGCGATCGGCGAGGAGGAGGAGCCCCGCGGGTCCGCGGAGCGCGACGGCGAGCAGGGCGGCGCGCACCGCCGGGAGCCGACCTAGCGACCGGTCTGCGCTCCGGCGGGGGCGCCCGGCGGGCGCGGGCTTGATCCCGGTGCCCCGCCCGCCTATGTGCGTCCGCGCGAGGAGGCTGCCATGCTGCGAACGACCCAGGACGTCGTGGAGCTCCGCCACTGGGCGGAGTCGCGCGAAGCGCAGCCCTGCCGCGATCCGCGCACCGGCCGGATCGCGCTCGCGTTCGGCGGCGAGCCCTGCGCGTTCCCCGTCGGCTGGGACGAGTTCGAGCCCGCCTTCATGGTCTCGCGCTCGGTGTTCGTCTACGACGAGGCGCCCGGCTCGCGGCGCCACTTCCTCGGGCCCATCGAGGAGGCGCACGCGTTCGTCACGGACGCGATGGGCGCCGGCGCGCGGGCCTGAGGCGGCCGAGCTCCTAGCTTCCCTCCAGCGCGCGCGCCGCCGCGCGCAGGAGCGGCTGCGCCGTGATCGGCGCGCCCGTCGCGTTCCTCATCCAGAGGTCCGGCGTCACGGACCCGAACGTCGTCATCCGCTCGAACTCGTCGCCGAGCGCCGTCCCCGCGAGCGCGCCGAGGTGCTCCTCCACCTGCGCGGCGATGAGGTGGCCGATCGGGTAGTTCGGGAGGTAGAGGAGCTCGTTCACCATGTGCGAGTAGATGGCGAGGAGCGGGACGTCGCGGACGCCGACGATGGGCGCCCACCAGCGGTTCCAGACGTCGCGGGCGATCGCGAGCGTCGCCTCCCGCAGCTCGGCGGGCGTGGCCCTCGGGTGCGCGTACATCCAGCGCCACATGCCGAGGTCGACGAGGCCGACCGCCGCGAGCTCGGCCGTGCTCCAGAGGTCGTCGAGCGCCTGGAGGCGCCGGGCGCCCGAATCCGCGGGGTCGAGCCCGAGCACCGCGAGGTCGCGCGCCTGGAAGACGAACGCCATCGCCTCGGTGAACGCCGTGTTCGGGACGCCGCGGAGGAGCGTGTGGTCGACCTCGTAGAGCGAGAAGACCTGCTCCACGTTGTGGCCGAGCTCGTGGACGGCGATGTGGAACCCCTTGTAGTCCATGCCGTCCTTGCCGACGCGGGTGCGCAGGTGCGCCCTGTCCCCGCGCCGGGCCGCGCCGAGCGCGTGCCCCGAGCCGCGCGCCGGATCCACCTCGATCCGCTCGGCGAGCCAGCGCGCCTTCTCGGGCGCGAAGCCGAGGCGCCCGAGCGTCTCCGGCAGCGCCCTCGCGAAGGCCTCCGCGGTCGGGTAGCGGGCGCGCGTCAGCGCGTCGAGCTCCGCCTCCGACCGGCTCGAGCGCGGACGGAACCCCGAGTACCAGACGTCGAACGGCTCCAGCGGGCGTCCGAGCCGGTCGCGGACGCGCTTCGCCGCGGCGCGCAGCTCCCGCGAGCCGAGGACCTCCTCGAGCAGCGCGACCACCTTCGTCTCGGGGATCTCGCGGTCGAGCTCGAACGTGCGCGCGACGTACGTCGGGACGGACGGCACGAAGGGATCGGCCGCCTTCACCGCGCGGAAGTTCGCGAGGATGTCGGCGTACCGCGTGTCCGGCTCGCGCGCGGGGTCCACGCGGGTGCGCGGCTCGCCCGCCTCGATCGTCGCGGCGGGCGCGGGCCGCACCTCGTTCGTGAAGGGGTTCCAGTCGACCGTCGGGTCGTTCACGACCGCCGCCGGGATCGTCTGCGCGGCGATCCGCTCCATCGCCTTCGCCACGACGCGCTGGCGCTCGAGGCCGCCGGGGTCCGCGTACTGCGCCTTGATCTCGTCCCGCAGGTTCCAGTGCGAGAGCAGCCGTTTCCCCTTCGGAAAGAGCCGCTCGCCCTTCTCGGACAGCACGTGATGCATGTAGAGGTTGTACGCCGCGACGTACGCGCTGGAGCGCGCCCGGGCGCGCGCGATGCCGACGTTCACCTCCGCGGGGATGCGGAGCGCGAAGCGCTGCGCGAGGCGCGCCTCCGCCCACTCGCGCCGGGACCACCCGTCGCCGCGGGCGAGCCGCTCGTCGAGGGTGGTGAGCGGGAAGTTCAGCAGCACGACGAACGCGACCTTGCCGGCGAAGAGGTCGTCCGCGACGTGCGCCGAGGGCTCGTAGGCGTCGAGGAGCGCGTCGACCGGGAGCTCCGGGCCGACGTCGAGCTCCGCCCAGCGCGACAGCTCGCGGTCGATCTCGACGCCGTGGCCGTCGATCGCCTCGAGCGACGCCTCCAGCCGCGCGAAGGTGTCGTCGAGCCCGGCGCCCCGCGGCTGGAACTGCGCGAGGCAGAACGCCTCGAACGCCGGCGGATCGCCGTCGGCCGCGCGCCAGTACGCCGCGACCTGCGCGACGCCGCGGTCGATGCGCACGCGCTCCGCCTCGCCGTGCCGCGCGAGGAGCGCCCTTCGCGCGCGCTCCGCGGGCGCGGCGAGCGCCTTCGACGCCGGCGCCGTCCCCGGCGCGGCGCCGAGCGCGGAGAGGAGGATCGCGGCCAGGGCGAGCATGCCGGGACTTTACTTCCCGCGCCGCCCGCGGGCATTCTGCGCGCGCGCCTCGCGCGGGTCCCGCGCGGGCGCGCCGCACGGAGGAGCCCTGCTCGCCTCCCGGGACGTCACGCTCCTCTTCGTCATGCGGGCGGTGCGCATGTTCGCGTACGGGCTCGCGTCGGTGGTGCTCGTCCTCCACCTGCGCGCCGCCGGGGCGAGCGAGTCGCAGGCCGGGCTGCTCCTCACGCTCACGTTCCTCGGCGACACGGCCGTGTCGCTCTTCGTCACGACGCGCGCCGACCGCGCCGGCCGCCGCCGCATGCTCCTCGTCGGCGCGCTGCTCATGATCGCCGCCGGCGTCGCGTTCGCCGCGAGCACCTCGTACGCGATCCTCGCGATCGCCGCGACGCTCGGCGTCCTGTCGCCCTCGGGAAACGAGGTGGGGCCGTTCCTGCCCATCGAGCAGGCCGCGCTCACGCAGGAGATCGATCCCGGGCGGCGCACCGGCACGTTCGCGTGGTACCAGCTCACGGGCGCCCTCTCGACGGCGGCCGGCGCGCTCGTCGGCGGCGGCGCGGCCGAGGCGCTCCAGCGCGCGGGCGCGGCCCCGCTCGCGTCCTACCGCGCCGCGTTCGCGCTGTACGCCGCGCTGGGCGTCGCCGTCGGAGCGCTCGCCCTCTCCCTCTCGCCGGGCGTCGAGGCGGCCCGCGGCGGCGCGCGCGTGGGCGGGCCGCTCGGGCTCCACCGCTCGCGCGGCGTCGTGCTGCGGCTCTCCGCGCTCTTCTCGGTCGACGCGTTCGCGGGCGGGTTCGTGGTGCAGAGCTTCGTGGCGTGGTGGTTCCACCAGCGCTTCGGCGCCGGCCCCGGGCTCCTCGGCGCCATCTTCTTCGGCGCGAACCTGCTCGCCGGGCTCTCCGCGCTCTCCGCCGCCGCCATCGCGCGCCGCATCGGGCTGGTGAACACGATGGTCGCGACGCACCTCCCGTCGAACGTGCTCCTCGCGCTCGTGCCGCTCATGCCGACCCTGCCGCTCGCGATCGCGGTCCTCCTCGTGCGGTTCTCGATCTCGCAGATGGACGTGCCCACCCGGCAGTCGTACACGCTCGCCGTCGTCGATCCCGACGAGCGGTCCGCGGCGGCCGGCATCACCGGGATCGCGCGCTCGGTCGGGACCGCCCTCGCGCCCCTCGCCGCGGGCCCGCTCTACGCCTCCGCGGCGCTGGCGAGCGTGCCGTTCCTCGTCTCCGGCGGGCTCAAGATCGCCTACGACCTCGCGCTCTGGCGGGCCTTCCGCCACGTGCGGCCGCCCGAGGAGCGGCGCGAGCGCGCCTCTGATGGCGCTTCGCAGTCGAAGTGACAGTCGTGGAGGAGCCCGGAGCAGGCGCCCGCCGCGCTCCCTCGCGCACCCGCGCGGGCGGGGAATCGCCCGCCGCCGTTGCGGCCCCCGCCCTTCCGCGCTACTCGTCGACGCCCGTGCGGAAGACCAGCCGCCCTCTCACCGTCGTCGCGCTCCTCCTCGGGCTCTTCCTCGCCGCGATGGAGATGACGGTCGTCTCGACCGCCATGCCCACCGTGGTGGCCGAGCTCGGCGGGCTGCCGCTCTACGCGTGGGCGTTCGCCGGGTACATGCTCTCCGCCACGGTCACCGTGCCGATCTGGGGCAAGCTCGCGGATCTGCGCGGCCGCAAGCCCGTGCTCCTCGCCGGCCTCGCGCTCTTCCTCCTCGGCTCCTCCGCCTGCGGCTGGGCGGGGAGCATGGGCGCGCTCATCGGGTGGCGCGCGGTGCAAGGGCTCGGCGCGGGCGCGCTCCAGCCCATCACGTTCACCATCGTGGGCGACCTCTTCGACGTGCACGAGCGCGGCCGGATGCAGGGGCTCTTCGGCGGCGTCTGGGGCCTCGCCGGGCTCGTGGGGCCGCTCGTCGGCGGCGCCATCGTCCACACGCTCGGGTGGCGCTGGATCTTCTGGGTGAACCTGCCGTTCGGGATCGCGAGCGGCGCCGTGCTCCTCTCCGCCTACCACGAGCGCCCGGAGCGGCACGAGCACCGGCTCGACGTGGGCGGCGCGGCGCTGCTCGCCGTCGCGGTGGTGGCGGCGCTCGCGGCGGTGCGCTCGCGCGGCGCCGCGCTCGCCGGCGTCCCCGTCGCCGTCGCCGCGACCGCGGCGTTCCTCGCGGTGGAGCGGCGCGCGAAGGA
>DASSQM010000117.1:0-6817 GCA_035702465.1 Anaeromyxobacter sp.
GCGCGAGCAGCTCGCCGTCCATGCGGAACGCCGCCTCGAGCGAGCTCAGGATGCGGTCGCCCTCGACGCGCCACTCGCGCACGAAGCGCTCGGTCACGTCCTCCTCGGCGTGCTCGATGCTCTCGATGAGCATCCGCTCCACCTCGTCCTCGCCGAGCCCGTAGGTCGGCTTCACCTGGATCTTCTGCTCGATCCCGGTGGTGAGCTCGCGCGCCGAGACCTGGAGGATGCCGTCGGCGTCGACGGCGTAGGTGATCTCGATGCGCGGGATGCCGGCGGGCATCGGCGGGATGCCCTTCAGCGTGAAGCGCGCGAGCGAGCGGCAGTCGCGCGCGAGCTCGCGCTCGCCCTGGACCACGTGGATGACCATTCCCGTCTGCCCGTCGGCGTAGGTCGTGAACTGCTGGTTCGCGGAGGCCGGGATGGTGGAGTTCCGCAGGATGATCTTCTCGACCACGCCGCCCATCATCTCGACGCCGAGCGAGAGCGGGATGACGTCGAGGAGGAGCACGTCCTCGCGGCCGCCCCTGTCGAGCGCGTCGGCCTGCACCGCCGCGCCGAGCGCGACCACCGTGTCCGGGTCGAGGTCGGTGAGCGGCTCCTGGCCGAAGATGCTCCGCACGTGCCGCCGCACGAGCGGGGTGCGCGTCGCGCCGCCCACCAGCACCACGCCGTCCACCCTCTCGACGCCGGCGGCGCGGAGCGCGTCGCGGCAGGGCGCGGTGGTCCGGTCGACGATCGGGCGGATGAGCTCCTCCAGCTCGGCGCGGTCGAGCCGCGCGCGCAGGAGGTGGCCCTCCGGGAGCTCCACGTCCGCGGAGACCGCCTGCTCCGTCGTGAGCGCCTCGCGGATCCTCTGGGCGGCGGCCACCGCGCCGCGCAGCACCGCCGGCGAGGGCGACGCGTTCCCGGGCTCGAGCCCGCGCTCCATGAGCGCGCCGGCCACGACGCGGTCGAAGTCGTCGCCACCGAGGTGCGTGTCGCCGCCCGTCGCGAGCACCTCGAACACGCCCGCGTCGAGCCGCAGGATGGAGACGTCGAAGGTTCCGCCGCCGAGGTCGTAGACCGCGAACGTCCCCTGCACGCGCTTGTCGAGGCCGTAGGCGAGCGCGGCGGCGGTCGGCTCGTTCAGGAGGCGGAGCACGTCGAGGCCGGCGAGCTTGCCCGCGTCCTTCGTGGCCTGGCGCTGGGCGTCGTCGAAGTAGGCGGGGACGGTGATGACGCAGCCACCCGGCTCGCCGCCGAGCGCGTCCGCGGCGCGGCGGCGGAGGACGCGCAGGATCTCGGCGGAGACCTCGATGGGCGTGACCGCGCGCCCGCCGCCCGCCACCACGAGCTTCACGACCGCCCCGCCCTCGTCGAAGCGGTAGATGCCGCGGTCCTCCGGCCGGACGTCGCCGGGGCCGCGCCCCATGAACCGCTTCACGGAGAGCACCGTGTCGAGCGGGCGCTCCGGCGCGCGGCGCCGGGCGGCGGCGCCGACCTCCACCGCCCCGTCCGCCCCGTAGTGGACCGCCGAGGGGAGCAGCGGCCGCTCCTCGTCGACGGTGAGCACGCGCGGCCGGTTCCGCTCGTCGACGAACGCCACGAGCGAGTTCGTCGTGCCGAGATCGATCCCGATGGCCCGCGGCATCGCGACGCTCCTTAGGGGCGGGCGGCGGAGCCGCTCGCGCGCTCCGCGTCCGCGACGATGTTGTCGTAGTACCGCGCGCGCGAGAGCCGGCGGGCGATGTCGACGGGGAGGTCCGAGAACCAGCGCTCGTCGGCGAACAGGCGTGCGACCCCGCTCTCCAGCCGCGAGAGCCGCTGCCGCGCGTCCGCCGCGATGGCCTCGAGCGCCGCGCCGTCGCCGTCCGCCTGCGCGATGGCGAGCTTCTCGCGCCACTCGAGCTGCTCCTCGAGGAAGTCCGGGTCCGCGAAGGTGCGGCCCTCCGCGAAGACGTCGGTGCCCGCGAGCTTCAGGAGGTACGCCGCGCGCCGCCGCCAGTCCTTGAGCGAGCGGTGCGCGTCGTTGAGGCGCGTCGCGCGCTCGAGCGAGAGCCTGCGCTCGCGCGGCTCGGCGCGCGCGAAGCGGTCCGGGTGGAGCTGGCGCGAGAGCTCGCGGAAGCGACGGTCGAGCACGGCGGGATCGAGCGCGTACTCGCGATCGAGGCCGAGCAGGGAGAAGTGGTCCTCGTTCCGGCCCACCGGCTGGATCTTGCGGCACGACGGACAGAAGACGGTGCCCTCGGCCACGTCGAGCTTGCAGCTCCAGCAGGTCATCGCGTGCGGTCCATTGGCGCGGAGGCCTGGGGCGACCAGGGGGGCAGCCGGATGAGGCTGCCCCGGAGCGAGCGGGGGGATCGGGGGGGCGCGAGGCCCAACGCGGAGACTCCACTGCGAGGGCCGAGTGTCCCCCCGCCTAGATGCTGAACGACTCGCCGCAGCCGCAGGCGCTCTTCACGTTGGGATTCCGGAAGACGAAGCCGGACTGCATGAGCGTCTGCTGCCAGTCGATGGTGGTCCCCTGGAGGAACACCGCGCTCTTCGGATCGACGAAGACGCGCGCGCCGTCGCGCTCGATCACCTGGTCGTGCTTCGCCGGCTCCGCCGCCCAGTCGATGAAGTAGGAGAGGCCCGAGCAGCCGCCGCCCTTCACGCCGAGGCGGAGCCCTCCCGAGGGCGTGCCCTTCTGCGCGGACAGGGAGCGGATGTGCTGCGCGGCCTTCTCGCTGATCTCGATCGCCATGCCTCGAACCTCGGCCTCCGTCTGCCGGATGTCAGATCCCGGACTTGAGGACGCCCTTCTGGATGAGCTCGGCGCGGTTTCCCTGCACCGTGTTCGGCCGCGCGGTCTGCGCCACGCCGTGCTTCTTCTGGTAATCGGCCACCGCCGCCTTGATCGCGTCCTCGGCCAGGACCGAGCAGTGGATCTTCACGGGCGGGAGGTTCAGCTCCTGCGCCACGTCCGTGTTCTTGATGGTGAGCGCCTCGTCGAGCGTCTTCCCCTTCACCCACTCGGTGACGAGCGAGGAGGACGCGATGGCGGAGCCACATCCGAACGTCTTGAACTTGGCGTCCTCGATGACGCCCTCCGCGTTCACCTTGATCTGCAGCTTCATCACGTCGCCGCAGGCGGGGGCCCCCACGAGCCCGGTGCCCACCGAGGGATCCTCCTTGTTCAGGGATCCGACGTTGCGGGGGTGCTCGTAGTGGTCGATGAGCTTCTCGGAGTACGCCATCTTCGTTCCTCTGTTCGTTGCCTGGCCTTGCCTGCTTCGATCCAGCTTCCGCTAGTGAGGGTTCGCCCACTCGATGCGCGAGAGGTCGACCCCCTCCTTCACCATCTCGTACAGCGGCGACATGTCCCGGAGCTTCGTCACCTTCTCGACCACGAGCTTCGTCACGTAGTCGATCTCCTCCTCCGTCGTGAACCGGCCGAGGCCGAAGCGGATGGAGGAGTGGGCGAGGTCCTCGGACACGCCCATGGCCCGGAGCACGTACGACGGCTCGAGCGACGCGGACGTGCAGGCCGAGCCGGAGGAGACCGCCACGTCCTTGATGGCCATCATCAGGGCCTCGCCCTCGACGTAGGCGAACGAGGCGTTGAGGTTCCCGGGCACGCGGTGCTCGAGGCTGCCGTTCACGGTGACGAGGTCGAGCTGCGCGAGGAGCCCCTTGCGGAGCCTCTCGCGCAGCGCGAGGACGCGGGCCGCCTCGGCGTCGCGCTCGGCGAGCGCGAGCTCCGCCGCCTTGCCGAAGCCGACGATGCCGGGGACGTTGAGCGTGCCGGAGCGGAAGCCGCGCTCGTGGCCGCCGCCGTCCATCTGGGCGACGAGCCGGACGCGCGGCTTGCGCCGGACGTAGAGCGCGCCCATGCCCTTCGGGCCGTACATCTTGTGGGCCGAGAGCGACGCGAGGTCGACGTTCGCCCGGTCGACGTCGAACGGGATCTTGCCCGCGGACTGGACGGCGTCGCAGTGGAAGGCGACGCCCGCCTCGCGGGTGATCCTGCCGATCTCCTCGATCGGGTGGACGACGCCGGTCTCGTTGTTCGCGTGCATCACCGAGACGAGGATGGTGTCCTCGCGGAGCGCCGCGCGGAGCCGCGCCGGGTCGAGCCGTCCGTCCTTCTCGACGTCGAGGAAGGTGACCTCGAAGCCCTGCCGCTCGAGCGCGTGCATGGAGTCGAGCACGGCCTTGTGCTCGGTCTTGACGGTGACGAGGTGCTTGCCCTTCTCCGCGTAGAACTGGGCGGCCCCCTTGATGGCGAGGTTGTCGGACTCGGTCGCGCCGCTCGTCCAGACGATCTCCTTCGGGGACGCGCCGACGAGCTTCGCCACCTGCTCTCGCGCCGCCTCCACCGCCTCCTCCGCCCTCCAGCCGAAGGCGTGGCTCTTCGAGGACGCGTTCCCGAACTGCTCCGAGAAGTACGGGAGCATCGCCTCCAGCACCCGGGGGTCGACCGGTGTCGTGGCGTGGTAATCGAGGTAGATGGGAATCTTCATCGAGCTTGGAAGTCTCTTATGATGAGCGAGGCCCTTCCCGGGGAAACGTGGACGGCCCGGGTCGAGTATAAGGAAATCGGGCACCCGGTCAAGCGCCCCCCGACGGCAAGTCACGGGCGCCACACAAGATTTTGAATCGAGGGACGTCCTTCGGACATGCGCATCGCCAGCAGGATCGCTCTCGCAGCCGCGGCTTTCTTGGGAGTTTTGTACCTTCCCGGGCTGCTCTCCCTCGGCCCGACCGGGGCCTCGACCGATCTGCGCCTGGGGGCCCTGCTCGCCGAGGGCTCGGCCTTCGCGTTCGGCGTGGCGTTCGTCGGGGGCGTCGCGACGAGCCTGACGCCTTGCGTGTACCCCCTCATCCCGATCACCGTCTCCATCTTCGGCGCGCGCAAGGCCGGCACCCGGCGCGAGGCGATGGCGCTCTCGGCGCTGTACGTGCTCGGCATCGCGGCCATGTACTCCGCCCTCGGCGTCGGGGCGGCGCTCACGGGGAGGGCGTTCGGCAGCGTCATGCAGAACCCGTGGGCGGTCGGGTTCGTCGCCCTCGTGCTCGCCGCGTTCGCGGCGTCGATGTTCGGCGCGTTCGAGATCCGGCTCCCCTCCGCGTGGCAGGCGCGGCTCAGCACGGTGGGCGGCGCCGGGAAGGCGGGCGCGTTCGCGATGGGCCTCGTCTCCGGGATCATCGCCGCGCCCTGCACGGGCCCGGTGCTCGGGGCGGCGCTCACCTACGTCGCCGCGAAGGGCTCGGTCGCGTTCGGGTTCGCGATCATGTTCGTCTACGCGCTCGGGATGGGCGTGCTCTTCTTCGCCATCGGCGCGTTCTCCATCTCGCTCCCGAAGAGCGGCGCGTGGATGGAGACGGTGAAGTCCGTCTTCGGCGTGGCGCTCCTCGCGGCGGCGGCGCTGTTCCTCATGGGCGCGTTCCCCGCCGTGAAGCAGGCGTTCAGCGCCGCGCGCGCGGCGGCCTTCGTCGCGGCGGCGGCCGCGGCGGCCGGCGTCCTCGCCGGCGCGCTCCACGCGAGCTTCGGCGGCCCGGCCCTGCAGCGCGTCGCCAAGGCCGTCGGCGTCGCGCTCCTCGTGGGCGGGATCGTGTACGGCGCGGGCGCCTCCGCGGCGCGCGAGCGCAGCGCCGGGGGCGAGGGGCTCGCGTGGCTGGGCGACGAGTCGTCGGCGCTCGCCCTCGCCAAGAAGGAGGGTCGCCCCGTCATCATCGACTTCTGGGCCGACTGGTGCACCGCCTGCAAGGAGCTCGACAAGATCGCGTGGGCCGATCCGCGCGTGCGCGAGGAGGCGGCGCGCTTCGTGACCTTGAAGCTCGACGGCACCGAGGGCACGGACGCGTTCCAGAAGGTGACGGAGAAGTACGGCATCGTCGGCATGCCGACGGTGGTCTTCATCGATCCGCACGGCCGAGAGGTGCCGGAGCGCGTGACGGGCGCGATCTCCGCGCCGGAGATGCTCCAGGTGCTGCGCCACGTGGACCGGGCCTGCGACAAGCCGGAGGCGGACCGGCCGAGGCGCGACCCGCTCGCGCCCACGATGCCCGGGGCCGCCGTCGTGGCCTGCGCCGCGCGCTGGTAGCAGGAGCCCTCCCTCCCGATCGCGCGCCGCGCTTCCGGGCGCGCGCCTTCACGCCGCGTGCGACCATCGTTCGCACCACGGCGGAGCGCCCCGCGCGGCGCGGGCTCGACGCCGCTCCGCCGGTGCTACGATCGAACGGGCACGCCTGGGGATCGCGCACGGGAGACGCGCCCAGGAGGTGGGTCATGGCCGAGTGGAGGAGGATCTGCTGCGCCGTCGACTTCTCGGATCCGTCGCGCTTCGCGATGGAGGAGGCGGCGGATCTCGCGCGCACGTTCCGGGCGCAGCTCACGCTGCTCCACGTCGAGGAGCCGGCGCCGGTGATGCCGATCGACGTCATCGTCCCGACCCCGTCGACGTTCGAGACCGTCTCGGTCGACGTGGCGCGGTGCGTGGCCGCGTGGCGAACCGAGGCGGCCGCCCGCGCCGGCTCGCCGGTGCGCTCCGCGGTGCGGCTGGGCCCTCCGGCCGAGGAGATCCTGCGGTTCGCGCGGGAGGAGGCGATGGACCTCGTCGTCCTCGGCACGCACGGGCGCACGGGCCTCAAGCACCTCGTGCTCGGGTCCGTCGCGGAGCGCGTCGTGCGCCAGGCGCCGTGCCCGGTGCTCGTGGTGCGCACGAAGGAGGCGAGCGAGGCCGCGGTGCTCGCGAGCCAGCCGCGCGAGGAGCGGACGTACCTGCCGTAGCCTCGCCGCGCCCGGCGCCCCGTCAGAGGAGCTGATAGCCGGCGACGACGAGGAAGAGGA
>DASSQM010000118.1:0-6415 GCA_035702465.1 Anaeromyxobacter sp.
GCGATCTCGAGGCGGCGCTGCTCGCCGTAGGGGAGCCCCTTCGCGATCTCGCGCGAGCGGTGCGAGAGGCCCATGACGCCGAGGTACTCCTCCCCGCGCGCCACGATGCGCGCCTCCTCGGAGCGGTGGCGGCCGGTGAGGAAGAGCGAGTCGAAGAAGCCGCTCCGCGCGCTCGCGTGGCAGGCGATGCGCACGTTGTCGAGCGCGGTGAGCTCGCGGAAGAGCCGGATGTTCTGGAACGTGCGCGCGACGCCGCGGCGGCAGATCTCGTGCGGCCGCTTCCCGTTCACCACCTCGCCCGCGACCCGCACCTCGCCCTCGGTCGGCGCGTACACGCCGGTGATGGCGTTGAACGCGGTGGTCTTGCCGGCCCCGTTCGGCCCGATGAGGCCGACGAGCTCTCCGGGCCGCATGGAGAGCGTGAACTCGGAGAGCGCCTTCAGCCCGCCGAAGCGCACCGTCACCTTCCCGAGCTCGAGGACGGCCGCGGTCACGCGCGCCTCCCCGGCCCGGCGGCGTCGTCGCGCACCTCGGTGGGCGAGGCCCCGCCCGGCGCGGGCGCGAGCGACCGCGGCCGCGGGATGCGCTTGAACGGCGCGAGGTCCCAGAGCTCGCGCGTGCCGAAGATGCCCTGCGGGCGGAGCAGCATGAGGACGACGAGCAGCAGCGCGTACACCACCATGCGGTACTGCTGGAACTCGCGGAACGCCTCGAGCGCGACGGTGAGCACGCACGCCGCCACCACCGAGCCCGTGACCGAGCCGAGCCCGCCCAGCACCACCATCACCACCACCTCGATGGAGCGGATGAACGTGAACATCCGCGGCGTGGCGAGGAGGATGGCGTGCGCGATGAGGCCGCCGGCGAGCCCGGCGTAGGCCGCCGAGATCGTGAACGCGCGCACCTTGTAGCCGGTGGTGTCGACGCCCATCGCCTCGGCGGCGATCTCGTCCTCGCGGATGGCGAAGAGCGCGCGCCCCTCCGTCGACACCGCGAGCCGCCGCGCCATCACCACCGTGGCGATGGCGGAGACGCCGACCCAGACGAGGTTCGTGCGCGGGGGGAGGCCGGAGAGCCCGGTGGCCTGCCCGAGGAACTTCATGTTCTCGATGATGGAGCGGATGATCTCGCCGAAGCCGAGGGTCACGATGGCGAGGTAGTCGCCCCGCAGGCGCAGGGACGGGATCCCCACCACGAACCCGGCGATCGCGGCCGTGATCATGCCGGCGCCGAGGCCGAGCGCGAAGACGAGCTGGTCCGAGACCGGCTCCGGCAGGAACGCGATCTGCACGCCCGAGAGCAGGAGCGTGATCTTCGCCGTCGTGTACGCGCCCACCGCCATGAAGCCGGCGTGGCCGAGCGAGAACTGCCCCGTGAAGCCGTTCACCACGTTGAGCGAGACGGCGAGGACGACGTTCACGCCCATCGACACGACGATGAGCCCGTAGTCCGCCGGCATCACGGACTGGAGGACGGCCAGGATCGGGGCGCCCACGAGGAACGGCGCGACCGATCGCAGGAGAGCCCTCGCGCGCCCCACTAGACCTTCTCCACCTGTCCCTTGCCGAAGAGCCCCTGGGGACGGACGAGCAGGACCACGATGAGGACGGTGAACGCGATGGCGTCGCGGTACTGCGAGGACGTGTAGCCCGCCACGTACTCCTCGGTGAGCCCGAGCACCATCCCGCCCGCCATGGCGCCCGGCACGGAGCCGATGCCGCCGAGCACCGCCGCGACGAACGCCTTGAGGCCGCTGATGAGCCCGAACAAGGGCTCGATCTTGGGGCGCGACGAGGCGTTGATGATTCCGGCCGCGGCGGCGAGCGCGCTCCCGAGCACGAACGTCCCGGAGATGATCTTGTTCACCGGGATGCCCATGAGGCCGGCCACCTGCGGATCGAACGAGGCCGCGCGCATCGCCGTGCCGAAGCGCGTCTTGTAGACGATCCACTGGAGCCCGAGCATGAGGGCGAGCGCCACCAGGAACCCGAGCACGTCGATGCGCGGCACGGTCGCGCCGAACGCCTCGAACGGCTCGCCGAGATCGAGGAGCTGCGGAAAGAAGCGCGGGCTCGGCCCGGGCGGGAACTCGATCGGCGAGCGGACGAGCGGCGCGAGCTGGAACCCGTACTCGAGCAGGAACGAGACGCCGATGGCGGTGATGAGCGCCGTGAGCCGCGCCCGGTCGCGCAGCGGGCGGTACGCGAAGCGCTCGATGGCCCAGCCGAGCAGGCCGCAGATCGCCATCGCGCCCATGGTGACGAGCGCGGCCTTCACGACGCTCGGCGCCCGCTCCGTGCCGAGCAGCTGGCCGAGGTAGTACCCCGCGAACGCGCCCACCATGTAGACGTCCCCGTGGGCGAAGTTGATGAGCTTCAGGACGCCGTAGACCATCGTGTAGCCCAGCGCGATGAGGGCGTAGATGGTCCCGACCGAGAGCCCGTTCGCGAGATGCTGGAGGAACTCGGTCACCGGCGTCCCGCGTGCGGCGCGAGCGGCGGCTACTTCGTCTGCGACGCGGGCATCGGCTGCGCCTGGGTCGTCGCGCCCGCCGGCGCGTCGGGCTGCACGGTCGCGACGTAGTGCCCGGCGCTGCCCTTGATCTCGAGGACGACCGCGGGCTTCACCGCGTTGTGGTCGCCGTCGATGCTGATGATGCCCGTGACGCCCTCGAAGCCCTTCGTCGCCTCGATGGCTTCGCGGATGGCCTCGCCGGTGAGCTCCTTGGCGCGGCCCATGGCGTCGAACGCGATGCGCGCGGCGTCGTAGCCCGTCGCGGCGAGGCCGTCGGGGACGGCGCCGAAGCGCTCCTTGTACTTCTTCACGAAGTCCTGGATGCGCGGCGAGGGGTCCTCGTACGAGTAGTGGTTCGAGAAGTAGCTGCCCTCGAGCGCCTTGCCGCCGATCTCGAAGAGCTTCGGCGAGTCCCAGCCGTCGCCGCCCATGAGCGGCGCCTTGATGCCGAGCTCGCGCGCCTGGCGCGCGATGAGCGCGACGTCCGTGTAGTAGCCGGGGACGTAGATCGCCTCGGGCCCCTTCGCCTTGATGGCGGTGAGCTGGGCCTTGAAGTCCTGATCGCCCGCCTTGTAGCTCTGGTCGTCGACGATCGCGCCGCCGAGCTCCTTGTACTTGGAGAGGAAGTAGTCGGCGAGGCCGACCGAGTAGTCGTTGCCGACGTCGCGCAGGACGGCGACCTTCTTGATGCCCTTCTCGCTCGCGAACTTCGCCATCACCGTGCCCTGGAACGGGTCGATGAAGCACACGCGGAACACGTACGGGCGCGTCTTGCCCGCGTCCTTCGTGACGCGCGGGTTCGTGGACGACGGGGTGATCATCGGCACGTGGTAGGCGTCGGCCTTCGGCGCCATGGCGAGCGAGCGCGAGGACGCCACCTCGCCGAGCAGGACCGAGATCTTGTCCGAGACGATGAGCCGCTCGGCGGCGATCGCGGCCTCCTCGGGCTTGCCCTGATCGTCGTACGGCTTGGCCTGGAGCTGCTTGCCCTTCACGCCGCCCTTCGCGTTCACCTCGTCGATGGCGAGGCGGATGCCCTTGTCCGTCGAGTCGCCGAAGGTGGCCTCGTTGCCGGTGAGCGACGCGACGTGGCCGACGAGCACGACCGCGCCCGCGGCCGGCGCGCCCTGCTGCGCGGCGGGCTGCCCGGCGGGCGCAGGGGCCTCCTTCTTCTTCTGCTCGCAGGCGGCGAGCGCGACGAGCGAGACGGCGATGGAAATGGCGCGGACGCGGCGCATCGTGCACCTCCGGGATCGCGGGAAAGCCTCGATCCTGTAGCACGCCCCACCGGCGGGCTGCCACAAATGCGCACAGGTTGATCGCCCCCGACCCCCCCGGTATCGTCCCCGCGCTTGGCCCCGAAGATCCTCCTCGTGGACGACAACCAGGAGCTGCTCGCGTTGCTCGGGCGGCTCGTGGAGGCGGAGGGCTGGAGCGCGGTCGGCGCCACGCGCGGCAAGGCGGCCATCGAGAAGATCCGCTCGGAGCGGCTCGAGGCCGCCGTCGTCGACGTCCTCCTCCCCGACATGATGGGCTACGACGTCGCGCAGGTGCTGCGCGAGGGGAAGGTCCCGTTCGTCTTCATCACCGGCGTGTTCAAGGGCGGCCGCGCCGCGCAGGACGCGCGCCTCCAGCAGGGCGCCTCCGGGTACTTCGAGAAGCCGTTCGAGTCGAAGAAGCTCGTCGAGGCGCTGCGGGCGCTCCTCCCCGGCGGATCGGGCCGGCTCGCGCCCCCGCCTCCGCCGCCCGCGCCGGTCCTCGACCTCGATCCGAGCGACTTCGACGTGGAGCTCGCGGTCGAGGCCGAGGAACCCGTGCCGGCGATGGACCTCACCGGCCGCGTCGTCCTCACCGAGGGCGGAAGGGTCTCCGCCGTGCTGAAGGGCGCGACGATCCACGCGGGCGGGGTGGGGACGCCGGCGAGGCCTCCGCCGAGCGGCGCAAGCGCGCCGCCGCCGCGGCCCGCGCCGCCCCCGCCCCCGGCCGGCGGCCGCGCCCCCGCGGCCGAGACGAAGCCCCAGGGTCGCATCGCAGAGAACCTCCCCGACCTCATCACCGCGTTCTACCTCCTGCAGCAGACCGGCGAGCTCACGCTGCAGAAGGGCAAGGTGAAGAAGACCTTCTACTTCGACGCGGGGCGCCCCTGCTTCGCGATCTCGAACCTCGTGGCGGACCGCTTCGGGCCGTTCCTCGTGCGCGCCGGCAAGATCACGCAGGCGCAGCTCGAGCTCTGCCAGGCCGCGGCGGACAAGACCGGCCGGCGCACGGGCGACGTGCTCGTCGAGATGGGCCTCCTCAAGGAGACGGAGAAGCTCTACTACGTCGCACAGCAGGTGAAGGCCATCATCTACTCCGTCTTCGGGTGGGAGGAGGGCGAGTACCGGATGCACTTCACCGACCGCGCGGAGAAGGAGGCCCTGAAGCTCGACCTCCATCCCGCGAGCCTCATCACGCGCGGGGTGAAGAAGCTCTACAAGCCGGAGCGGCTCTACCGGCTCCTGTCGCCCGAGGACCGGCTCATCCCGTCCCCGCAGCCCGCGTACGGGCTCCACGAGGTGGAGCTCGATCGCTGGGAGGCGGAGCTCCTGCCGCGGGTCGACGGCACGCGGACGGTCGCGGAGATCATCCACGTCGCGCAGAGGCCGGAGCACGTCGTGTACGGCTTCCTGTACGGGATGGTCGCGCTCAAGATCCTCGACCGCACCTGAGCCGTGCCCGCGCCTGCGCCCGATCGGACGTGGCGCCCGTTCCAGCCAACGCTGTCGATTTTACCGTCCGTGACACGCGAGCGCCCGCTCGCTCGGCCGAGGGGGCGCGCCCGCGCACCGCAGACCACATCCTTTTTTCAGGAGGACGGTTTGCACCTGTTGGATCTCCTCTTCGGGGTGGCCGCGCGCGGGCCGCGTTTCTTCGCCGACGGCTGGGGCGACCGCGTCCTCTGCGATGCCATCGAGCCGGAGGCGATCTTCGGCAGGCCGATCCCCGCGATCCGGCTGAGGCTCGGCGAGACGAAGCGCGCCTTCGGCGGGCTCCTGTTCGAGGGCTCCTTCGACAGCCCGGAGGAGCGGCTGCCGGCGTGCGCCCGCGCCGCGCGCGTCCGCGTGCTCCTCCCGGAGGGCGAGCCGCGCGGAGCGGCGGTGCATCTCGCCGCGTCCGGCGATCAGGGGTTCGCTGTGCGCCTGCGCTTCGCGGCGCCGCTCCTCGAGCGCGGCATCGGCGCGGTGGTGCTCGAGAACGCCTACTACGGTTCGCGCCGGCCCGAGAACCAGATCGGCCCCGCCATCCGCAGCGTCTCCGACCTGCACCTGATGGGCTCCGCCACGTTCCAGGAGGGGCGGGCGCTGCTGCGCTGGCTTCGCGACGGGCTCCGGATGCCGCTCGTCGGCGTGACCGGCTACTCGATGGGCGGCCAGATGGCGGCCATGGTCGGGGCCGCGGTGCCGTTCCCGTGCGCGGTCGTGCCGATCGCGCCGACCTGCTCGCCCGACTCGGTGCTGAAGAGCGGCTTCATCCGACACGTCGCCCACTGGGCGGCGCTCGTGCGGGACGGGGAGGACGCAGAGGCCGCCCGGCGCGGACTGTGCGCCCTCCTCGCTCGCTTCTCCGTCACGGCGCTCCCGCCGCCGCGCTGCCCGGACGCGGCGATCGTGGTCGGCACGGCGCAGGACGGCGTCGTCCCGCCGTCGGAGATGAACCGGATCGCCTCCCACTGGGGCGCCGAGCTGCGCTGGCTCGACGCGGGCCACGTCTCCGCGGTGCTCCGCCACCAGGGCGACATGCGCCGGGCCGTGCTCGACGCGTTCGATCGCCTCGAGGCGGCGCTCAGGCGTGTCCCGCCGTCGGGTCCTTCCCGGCCTGGGCCTGGGCGACGCCCGCGGGGATCCGGGCCGCGAGCGCCAGG
>DASSQM010000119.1:0-3188 GCA_035702465.1 Anaeromyxobacter sp.
GCCCGGGCGCGCTCGCCCCGCGCGACGGCGAGCGGGAGCGCGTACAGCTCGGGCGTGCCCTCCGCGTACGACACGCCGAGCAGGGCGATGCGCGGCCCGTCGGCGTCGGCGACGGGCGCGTCGTCCACGATCTCGATCCGCTCGATGCGTCGCGCCTTCCCGCCGAACCAGCGCTGCCGCGCGAGCCACGGCGCGAGCGCCTCCGCGAGGTGCTCGCGCGCCGGACCGCGCAGGACGGCGTGCCACGGCCCGTTCGCCGACAGCCTGGGGAGCGAGTGTGTGCGCACCACGGCCGCCTCCGTTCCTCACAGGAAGTAGTCGAAGTCCCGCTCCGTCCGGACGCGGCGCCGGACGCGGAAGATCTGCGCGGGCGCCGAGCGGGGATCGAGCTCGACGTAGTTCCGCGACCCGTGCCAGAGGTACCTGCCGCCGCCGAGCAGGTCGTGGACCTGGTACGGCTCGCGCGCGCCGAGGCCGAGATCGTCGAGCGGCAGCTCGAGCCAGCCGGAGTGCACGTGGTGCGGGTCGAGGTTCACCACCACGAGCACCACGTCCGAGAGGTCGTCGCTCGCCTTCGAGTAGGCGACGAGCTGCTCGTTGTCGATGCGGTGGAACGCGAGGTTGTCGCTCCGGTGCAGGGCCGGGTTCTCGCGGCGGATCGCGTTGAGCCGCGCGATGAAGTCGCGCAGGCTGTCCGCGCGATCGAGCTCCCAGCGCCGGAGCTGGTACTTCTCGGAGTCGAGGTACTCCTCGCTCCCCGGCCGGAGCGGGCGCGCCTCGAGGAGCTCGTACGCCGGCCCGTAGATCCCCCAGCACGCGCCGAGCGTCGCGGCGAGCGCCGCGCGCGCCATGAACATCGGGCGGCCGCCGTACTGGAGGGCCTCGGGCAGGATGTCGGGCGTGTTCGGCCAGAAGCTGGGCCGGAAGAACTCCCGCACCTCCGTGCGCGTGAGCTCCGTGAGGTAGTCGACGAGCTCCCGCTTCGTGTTGCGCCACGTGAAGTACGTGTACGACTGCGAGAACCCCGCCTTGGCGAGCGCGTACATCACCTTCGGCCGCGTGAACGCCTCGGAGAGGAAGACGAGGTCCGGGTGGACGCGGCGCGCCTCGGCGATGAGCCACTCCCAGAACCGGAGGGGCTTCGTGTGCGGATTGTCGACCCGGAAGATGCGCACCCCCTGCCCCGCCCAGTGCAGGACCACGCCGAGGAGCGCCGCCCACAGCTCGCGCCAGCGCGGCGTCTCGAACTCGATGGGGTAGATGTCCTGGTACTTCTTGGGCGGGTTCTCCGCGTACTGGATCGAGCCGTCCGGGCGCCGGCGGAACCACTCCGGATGCTCCTTCACCCATGGATGATCCGGCGAGCACTGGAAGGCGAGGTCGAGGGCGAGCTCCATCCCGAGCTCGCGCGCGCGCGCGACGAGCGCCCGGAAGTCCTCCATCGTGCCGAGGGCGGGGTGGATCGCGTCGTGGCCGCCCTCGACGGCGCCGATGGCCCACGGGCTCCCCGGGTCCTCCGGGGTCGCCTCGGTCGAGTTGTTCCTCCCCTTCCGGAACGAGCGCCCGATGGGGTGGATGGGCGGCAGGTACAGGACGTCGAAGCCCATCCCGGCCACGTACGGCAGGCGGGCGGCGACGTCCGCGAACGTGCCGTGCCGGCCCGGCTCCGGCGCGCAGGACCGCGGGAAGAGCTCGTACCAGGCGCCGTAGCGCGCGCGCTCGCGCTCGACGTCGACCGCGAGCTCGCGTGCATAGCGGGCCGCTCCGGCGCGATCCGGGTGGCGATCCACGAGCGCCGCGAGCTCGTCGTCGAGCGCCCGCGCGGCGCGCTCCGCGACCGGCGCCTCGCCCCGCAGGGCCGCGGCGAACGCCCGCAGGCGAGCGAGGTCCTCGCCCCCCGCCCGCGCGGCCGCCGCCTCGACGAGCTGCGCGCCGACGAGGAGGTCCACCGGCTCGACCGACGACGCCTCGACCTTCTTCGCGAGCCCGCGCCGCCAGGTGCGAAACTCGTCCACCCACGCCTCGACCGTGAAGCGGTGCGGCTCGAGCGCCTCGATCGGGAACGCCGCGCGCCAGCGGTCGTTCCCGAGCGGCTCCATGCGCACCTCGCGCCAGGCCTCCTCGCTCGCGCGGCGCCAGCGCAGCGCGGCGGCGAGCGCGTCGTGCCCCTCCGCGAACGCGTCCGCCTCGACGACCACGCGCTCCCCCACCGTGCGCTTGGCGGGGTAGCGCCCGCCGTCGACCTCGGGCGTGACGTTCTCGACGAGGACGCGGGCCGAGCGCTCGGTCGCCGGGGGGAGGACCGGCTCCCTGCGGGCGTTCTTCGACATGGTTCCACCTCGCGGCGGCGGTGCTCGGACGGAAATCTCGGCGTTGCGCGCCGCGGCGGCACGCGCGGAGCGATCACCGCGCCGATCCGCCCGCCGGGTCGGCCGCCTCGAGGGCGCTCGCGAGCCCGGCATGCGCCGCGGAGAACGCGCCGCCGCGTGCGCGGAGCGCCGCCGCGAGCGCCCGCGGCACGGACGGCGCTGCGCCCTCCGCGCACCGCGCGCGGTACCGTGCGCGCACGTCCGCCGGGATCCGCAGCGACCAGTTCTCCTGCGAGACCGTTCCCGGGACGTTGTACGAGGCCGTCTCGCCGAGGAGGTCCGTGAAGTAGACGAAGACTTGCCGCGCCGGCCCGAGGAAGAGCTCCGCGAAGGACGCCTGGGCGAGGGCGCGGGCGCTCGCCGCGGCCGCGCGCGCGAACGCCTCCCGCCCGGCGGGATCGGGGACGAGCCGCGCCGCGAGCCTGTGGGCGCGCCCCCGCGCGGAGCCGTCCGCCATCCACCGCGCCGCGACGGCCCGGATCGGCGGCGTGTCGTGGTTCCCGAGCATGATCCAGTCCTCGGGGCGGGCGTTCTCGCCACGGTACCCGTCGTCCGCGCGGTCGAGGTCGGCCTTCTGCGTGACGCGGAACCGGCCGAGGCCGTGGCGCTCGACGGCGCGCCGCAGTGGGTACGGATGGGTGCTCAGGATCTCGCACGCGACGTCGCCTGGCACGGCGGCGATGATCGCGTCGAGGAGGACCGCGTAGCGGGCGACCTGCCCGTCGTCGAGCGCGCGGACCCAGCCGTCTGCGTGCCGCGGGAGCGATCGATCGAGCTGGTCCGGCCGCGCGATGGCGAACGCGGCGAGCTCCGGATGCT
>DASSQM010000120.1:0-2937 GCA_035702465.1 Anaeromyxobacter sp.
CTCCTCCTCTGGGGAGACCTGGCGTCCCGCGCCCCCGGCCTGCCCCTGCCGCACCCCGACGTCGCGCGGCGCCGGTTCGTGGCGATCCCGCTCCTCGAGCTCGCGCCGGAGCTCGTGCTCCCCGGCTCGGGCATGCGGCTCGCGGATCTCGTCGACGCCATGCCGCCGCACCCCATGGACCCCCGCGCCGGAGCTCACGCGGGCGCTGCGCCGGAGGATCCAACGATGAACGGCCCCAAGGTCGAGGCGCTCGTGCGCGAGCTCCTGCGCGAGCTCGGCGAGGATCCCTCGCGCGAGGGCCTCGCGAAGACGCCGGCGCGCGTGGCCCGCGCGCTCCAGTTCCTCACCTCCGGCTACCACGGCGAGGTGCGGGACGTCGTGAACGGCGCCATCTTCACCCAGCAGACGCACAACATGGTGATCGCGCGGGACATCGAGCTGTACAGCCTGTGCGAGCACCACCTCCTGCCCTTCTTCGGCCGCGCCCACGTCGGCTACATCGCCCAGGGCCGCGTGATCGGCGTCTCCAAGCTGGCGCGGCTCGTGGACCACTTCGCGCGGCGGCTCCAGATCCAGGAGCGGCTGACGGAGGAGGTCGCGGAGGCGATCCGAGACGCCGTCGGCGCCGAGGGCGTGGGCGTCGTCGTCGAGGCGCAGCACCTCTGCATGATGATGCGCGGCGTGGAGAAGCAGAACTCGGTCATGACGACCTCGGCCGTGCTGGGGAGCTTCCGCGCCTCGACGGCGACGCGGAGCGAGTTCCTCGCGCTCATCGGCCGCCGCCAGTGAAGGAGGACGCCGTGGATCGGATCGTCGTTCGCGAGCTGCTCGTGCGCTGCGTCCTCGGGGTCGACGACGAGGAGCGCCGGGAGATGCAGGACGTCCTCATCACCGTGGCGCTCCACGCGGACCTGCGCAAGGCGGGAGAGAGCGATCGCCTCGAGGACGCCGTCGACTACCGCGCCATCAAGAAGCGCGTGCTCGCCGCCGCGGAGGGCTCGCGCTACCGGCTCGTCGAGGCGCTCGCCGAGCGCGTCGCCGCCATCTGCCTCGAGGACCCGCGGGTGCGCCGGGTGGACGTCGTCGTGGAGAAGCCGCGGTCGCTGCGGTTCGCCCGCAGCGCGGCGATCGAGATCACCCGCGAGCAGGCCGGGTAGCGCGGCGGCGGCGGACGGATCGCGCCGCGAGCCACGCCACGAGGAGCGCCGCGAGCGCGGCCCCGCCGCCCGGACCCTGCCGGCACCCGCCGCCCGAGGGGGCCGCGGCGGGCGCGACGCTCCCGTCCGCCGAGACCTGGAGCCATCCCACGAGCCGCACGTCGCGCGACGAGCTCGCCACCTGCACCGGGACGGCGCAGGCCGGGACCTGCCAGGCGTGCCCGGACTCGTCCCAGCGGGACAGCGCCTCCGGCGCGACGTCGGCCGACACGCGCGCGCTCTGGCCGGGCGCGAGCTCGACCTTCGCGAACCCGGCGAGCACCTTCGGCGGGTCGTCCGGCGCTCCAGAGCACGTCCCGACGTAGACCTGGGCGACCTCGGCGCCGGCGCGCTCGCCGGTGTTCGTCACCGTGAACGAGACGCGCCCGCGCGCCGTGCCGCTCGCGTCGCGCGCGGTCGGCCCAGGCTCCACCTCGAGGCCGTCGTACCGGAAGGTCGTGTACGAGAGCCCGAAGCCGAACGGGAGCAGCGGGTCCACGCCGCTCGCGTCGTACCAGCGGTAGCCCACGAGCACGCCCTCGGCGTAGCCCACCGTCCCGCCGTCGCTCGCGGGGGTGCCTCCGAACGGCGTGCCGTCGAGCGTGCGAGGGAACGTGATGGGGAGCTTGCCGGACGGGTTCACGTCGCCGAACAGGATCCGCGCGATCGCGTTCCCCTGCTCCTGCCCCGCGTACCAGGCCTCGAGCACCGCGGGGACCGCGTCGAGCCAGGGCATCGAGGCCGGTTGACCGGTGGTGAGCACGACGACGGTGCGCGGGTTCGCCGCGGCCACGGCCCGGACGAGCTCGTCCTGCGCCTGCGGGAGCGCCAGGCTCGGCCGGTCCCGCTCCTCGGTGCCGTAGTCGCGCACGACGACGACGGCGACGTCCGAGCGCGCGGCGAGGCTCGCGGCGTCGCGGACGGCGGGCGTCGTCGCGCCGGGCGGCATGTCCCAGCCGAGCTTCACGTCGCCGCCGAGATCCACCTTCACGCCGATGTCGGGCGAGTCGGCCGAGTACCTCACCTCGAGCGCGTGCGCCTCTCCGGCCGCGAGGTGGACCGTCGCCGATCGCGTCGCGAGCTCGTGCTCGTCGGAGTGGTCGATGACGAGCGCGCCGTCGAGCCACACCCACCCGCGGCCGCGGCTCGTGAGCGTCAACCGGTAGTCGCCCGTCGCGGGAGCGGTGAGGAACCCCGTCCAGCGCGCGGAGAACTTCGTCAGCGCGTACCGGGGAGAGAGGGGCGGCGCCGATCCGGCGTGGACGCTCTCGTAGCTGAAGAACCCGGCCGAGGCCGCGACCTCGCGGTCGATCTGGACGTCGTCGGGGGCGCCCTCGAACCCGGGATTCGTCCAGTACTCCGCCTTGAGCCCGTGGACGCTCGGATCCCCGGGCGGCGTGAGGACCGACGACGGGATCGGCGTCGGCCCCGGGAGGAGGTCCGCCGGCATGACGGGGTCCGTGCCCTCGGCCCACTCGACGCGGACGCCGCCGCCGGCGCGTGCCCGGATCGCGTCGAGCGGGCTCACGGTGTACGTCGGCTCGACGCGCGCCGCGCCGCCGCCCTGCGTGCTCGCGTTCGGCGCGTCCGCGCCGATCACCGCGATGGAGTGCAGCGCGCCCGGCGACAGCGGGAGGAGCCCGCCCCCGTTCTTGAGGAGGACCGCCCCCTGCTCCGCGATCTCCCGCGCGCGCGCGCCGTCGTCCGCTTCGCGCAGCGGCTCGACGGAGACCCGCCGATC
>DASSQM010000121.1:0-5308 GCA_035702465.1 Anaeromyxobacter sp.
CGATGCGCGCGCGCGCCCGCGCCGCGCGGTCGTCGAGCGCGTCGAGCGCCGCCTCGGCGTCGCGGATCTCGCGCTCGGCGTACGGCCCCTCGCGCCGGACGAGCTCGCGCCCGAGCGCCGGCGGCTGGGCGTTCGCCGGCCTGGACCCGGTCCACGACGACCGCGAGCGCGACCGGACGACGGCCTCGCCGCCCTCGACGTCGATCGCGACGGGGAGCTCCTCGAGCGTCACGGGCAGGCTCGCGGCGTACTTCGCGAGACGCCCCCGCAGGAAGTCGTCGAGCCGGACGCCCGCGCGGACCGCGAGGCGCGCCTCGACGGCGGAGACCACCCGGGACCGGGCGACGCGCCCGTCGCGGACCACCCTCGGCGCCGCCGACGCGCGCCGCTCCGAGGCGCGCTCACGCCAGGCGTCTGCGAGCGCTGCGAACCACCTGCCCCACGGTGCCTTCCGAACGCCCTCCGCGCCCGCCATCCGCTGCCTCCACCACCCCCACCCGATGCGAACCTAGGGAGGGGCGGGCGACCCGGCCAGCGATCTCCCCGGGGGCCGCCGATCCGGCGCGCCCTCCGCGCGGCGCGGAACGCGCGCCCGGGACCCCACGCGGTGATGGCGCGCGCGGGCACGGCTCCGGTAGGGTGCGCCCGGAGGTCACCCACCGTGCGCGCCTTCCTCCTCCTCCTTCTCACCGCGGCCGCGTGCGCGACCCGAGGGCCCCCGGCGGCGCCGTCGCCCGGCGCGCGCGACGAGGTGCGCGCCCTCGAGGACGAGTACCTGCGCGAGCACTTCCGCCGCGTACCGGAGGAGGCCACCCGAAGCGGGTGGCCCGACGCCGACCACGCCGGGGTGACGGACATCGGTCCCGAGGCGATCGCGCGCTGGCAGCGCTTCGAGGACGGCCTGCTCGCGCGGGCGCGCGCGATCGACCGCAAGGCGCTCGCGGGCACGCCGGAGTCGGTGACGCTCGGCATCCTCGTCGACGCGCTGGAAGGGTCCGTCGCGACGAGGCCGTGCCGCTCGGAGCTCTGGTCGGTCTCGTCGATCGGCGGGTGGCCGGGACGCTACGCGTCGCTCGCGGAGGTGCAGCCGGTCGGGACGCCCACGCTCAAGGAGGCGGCGAAGGAGCGCCTGCGCCGCGTCGCGGGCCGCATCGACCAGGAGGTCGTGAACCTCCGCGAGGGCGTCTCGCTCGGCTACGTCGCGACGCGCGAGAACGTGCAGCGCGTCCTCGGGGAGGTGGATCGGCTCCTCGCCACGCCGCCGGGGGCGTGGCCGTACACGCGCCCCGCCGCGCGCGCCGACGATCCGGCGCTGAAGGGCGAGCTCACCGCCATCGTCGAGCGGGACGTCCTGCCGGCCGCACAGCGGTACCGGACCTACCTCGCGAACGAGTACCTGGAGCGCGCGCGCGCGAAGCCGTCGCTGCTCGCCCTGCCCGACGGCGAGCGGTGCTACCGCGCCTCGGTGCGGCGCCGCGTGACGATCGAGGTGGAGCCCCAGGCCATCCACCAGACCGGCCTCGCCCGCATGGAGGCGATCCACGCCGAGATGCGCAAGATCGCGGAGCGGACCTTCGGCACGTCCGACGTCACGGCGCTCCTGCGCCGGCTGCGCGAGGACCCGGCGTTCCGCTTCCACGACAAGGGGGAGATCCTCGCGGTGACGGACGCGGCGGTGCACCGCGCGGAGGCGGCGATGCCCCGGTGGTTCGGACGCGTCCCCGAGGCGAAGGTGAGCGTGCGCGAGTACCCGGAGTTCCGGCGCGCCTCGAACCCCGCCGAGAGCTACACGGAGGACTTCTCCACCGGCAGGCTCGCCGGGATCTACTTCATCAACGCGTTCGACCCCGAGCACAAGCCGCGCGCCGACGTCGAGTCGACCGCGTTCCACGAGGCGATCCCCGGCCACCACCTCCAGATCGCGCTCGCCCACGAGCGCGGCGGTGGCCCGCGCATCTCGAAGTACGTGATGAACTCCGGGTTCACGGAGGGTTGGGCGCTCTACGCCGAGCGCCTCGCGGGCGAGATGGGCCTCTTCTCCGCGGACGTGTACCGCCTCGGCGGCCTCGCGAGCGAGGCGTTTCGCGCGGCGCGGCTCGTGGTGGACTCGGGCCTGAACGTGTTCGGCTGGAGCCGCCAGCAGGCCATCGATTACATGGTGGCGAACGCCGGGATCGATCCCGACTTCGCCGCGTCCGAGGTCGACCGCTACGTCGCGTGGCCGGGCCAGGCCACGGCGTACATGCTCGGCGCGCTCGAGATCCTGCGCCTGCGCGGCGACGCCGAGCAGGCGCTCGGCGCTCGCTTCGACGTGCGCGCGTTCCACGACGCGGTCCTCGAGGACGGATCCGTGACGCTCGCGATGCTGCGAGAGCGGATCGCGCGCTTCGTCGACGAGCGGAAGGGGAGCGGGGTGCGCGCGGCGGCGCGGTGACACGGCCGCGCCCGACCCGATCGGGCACATATCGTCGTTGCGGGTCCGAGAGGCCATCGTCGCGCTCGACGGGGGGAACCCGAGCAACGCTTGTCCTGCCCGCCTCCGGGGGAGGAGAATGCGCCCGAACCTAGGAGGGACCCAAAATGAGAATCAGCTCGTTCATCGCCGTCGCGCTCGCGGCGGCCGCCTTCGGCTGCGCCACCACCGAGACCACGAAGAGTACGTCGGGAGGAGTCGCCGGCGGCTACTCGCAGCCCATGTGCATGCCCTGCCCGAACCCGTGCTCTCCGGACTCGAGCTGCGGACAGGCCGTCGCCGCAGCGCCGAAGCCGGCGCCCGCACCGGCGCCTGCGCCCGTCGTCCGGCCGCCGCCGCCGCCGGCGGTCGCCGCAGAGGCGCGCTTCGACCCCGCGCCCGGCTCGTTCGCGAAGCCGCAGATGGTGGCGCTCTCGTCCCCGACGCCGGGGGCCGTCATCCGCTACACGACGGACGGCAGCGAGCCGACGGCCGCGTCTGCCGTGTACGCCGGCCCCATCGCCGTCGACAAGAACACCACCATCCGCGCCGTCGCGAGCGCACCGGGGATGACGGACAGCCCGGCCGCGCGGGGCGCGTACGCCATCGAGCCGCCGCCCCCGCCCGCCGCTCCGGCGCGCGTCGTCGTGACGAAGCAGAAGGTGGAGCTCAAGGAGAAGGTGTTCTTCGAGACCGGGAAGACCACCATCAAGCCGGCCTCGTTCTCGCTGCTCGACGAGGCGGCGTCCGTGCTCAAGGAGCATCCGGACGTGAAGAAGGTCGTCGTCGAGGGTCACACCGACGATCGCGGCGAGGCCGCGTTCAACCAGAAGCTCTCCGAGGGCCGCGCCAAGGCCGTCCTCGAGTACCTCGTCGGGAAGGGAGTGGCGGCGGAGCGCCTCCAGGCGAAGGGCTTCGGCGAGACGAAGCCGGTCGCGGACAACAAGACCGCGCAGGGCCGCGAGGCGAACCGGCGTGTGGAGCTCATGATCGCGGAGTAGGAGGGGGGAAGGCCGCGGGCCCTCGCCACCGGGGAGGGCCCGCGCGCCTGGATGCCGAGACCGGCGCGCGCCCCGCGCTCGACGCGAGGGCTGCGCGGCCGCTTCAGCCCAGCTTCGCGTACCGCTCGAGCGCCGCGGAGACCGCGGTCCCCGGCTTCGGCCCCTTGCCCTGCTTCGCCATCGCCTGCTCGATGGCGGCGAGGACGGCGAGCACGTTCTCCTGGCGCGCGGACTCGCCCATGAGGCCGATGCGCCAGACCTTGCCGGCGAGCGGGCCCAGGCCACCGCCGATCTCGATGCCGTGCTCGACGAGCAGGTACTTGCGGGCGGCGGCGTCGTCGACGCCGGCGGGGATCTTCACGCAGTTGAGCGACGGCAGGCGGCGGCCTTCGGCGGCCTGCGGCTCGCCGCCGAGCGCGGCGATGCCCGCCATGAGCGCGGTCGAGTGGCGGCGGTGGCGCGCGAACCTGGGCTCGAGGCCCTCCTCCAGCACGAGCCGGAGCGCCTCGCGCAGCGCGTACACCATCGAGATGGGCGCGGTGTGGTGGTACACGCGCTTTCCCTCGGCCCAGTAGTCCGCCACCATCCCGGCGTCGAGGTACCAGCTCTGCACCTTCGTCTTGCGCGCCTTCACCGCCTCGAGCGCGCGCGGGGAGAGCGTGAGCGGCGCGAGGCCCGGCGGGCACGAGAGGCACTTCTGCGTGCCGGAGTAGACCGCGTCGGCCTCCCAGGCGTCGACGTCGACCGGGACGCCGCCGAGCGACGTCACGGTGTCCACCGCGAGCAGGGCGCCGTGCGCGTGGCAGAGCTTGCCGAGCCCCTCCATGGGCTGCTGGGCGCCCGTCGACGTCTCGGCGTGCACGAGCGCCACGACCTTCGCCTTGCCGCCCTCCCTGCGCAGCGTCTCCTCGATCCGGCCCGCGTCGATGGTCTCGCCCCACGGGACGTCGAGCTTCACGAGCCGGCCGCCGCAGCGGCCGACGATCTCGGCCATGCGGTTCCCGAACACGCCCGCCGCGACGACCACCGCGGTGTCGCCCGGCTCGACGAGGTTCACGATCGCCGCCTCCATGCCGGCCGAGCCGGTGCCCGAGACCGCGATGGTGAACGGGTTCTGCGTGCGGAACACCGCCCGGAGCTGCGCCTGCACCTCGTTCATGATCTCGAGGAACTTGGGATCGAGGTGGCCGAGCAGCGGCGTCGACATGGCGCGCAGGACGCGGGGGTGCACCATGCTCGGCCCCGGGCCGAGGAGGAGGCGCGTCGGGGGCACGAGCTCGGGGACGGACGTCATGGGCATGGCGACCTCAGGGAAACGCCGGCGCGGGCGCCGGCGGCTGGACAGGAACGTGGACACGGATTGTACCGCCGGGAATGCCCCGAAGCGAAGCGCTCCGTTCCGCCGCAGGGTGCCTACGACGCCGGCCGGCGCGAGCGCAGCCACAGCTCGGCCTGGCCGACGGCGTAGGGCACCGCGGCGTCCACGCGCAGCACGCGCGGCCCGAGCGAGAACGGCTCGAAGCCCTTCTCGCGGAGGCGCGCCGCCTCGTACGCGGTCCAGCCACCCTCCGGCCCCACCGCCAGCGCGGCGCGCGCGCCGCGCGGCGCGAGCGCCTCGATCCCGGCGGCGCCGCCGGGATCCGCGAGCAGCCTCGACGGCTCCGGAAACGCGGCGTCGAGCTCGTCCTCGACGAACGGCTTGAACGGCCGCCGCACGAGGACCTCGGGCACCACCGTGTCGCGGCCCTGCTCGAGCCCGAGGAGGAGCTGCGCGCGGAGGGCGTCCGGCGCGAGGAGCGGCGATGCGAAGTAGCTCTTCTCCACGCGGAACGATCCGAGGAGCACGATGCGCTTC
>DASSQM010000122.1:0-6494 GCA_035702465.1 Anaeromyxobacter sp.
CTCCTCCACCTCGAGGCGGTGTCCGTGGCGGACGCGCGGCCCGCGGCGGTGACAGGTCACCACCAGGACCGCCGCCCCGAACCGGAGCGCGAGGTCCGCCGCGGCGCGCGGGGTCGCGGCGAGGCGGCCGAAGAAGGGGACGAACACGCTCTGCACGTCGGCGATGTCCTGGTCGATGAGGATGCCGAGCGCCCCGCCTTGCTTGAAGAGCTTCAGCATGCTCCGGCCGGTGGCCGGATCGTCGCGCCAGAACGTCCCGACGCCGTTCTCGGCGCGGAGCCGCTCGATCACGGCATCGAGGCTCGGGTGCCAGGTCCGCTTCGCGATCGCGGCGTTGGGTTGCACGTACCGCGACAGGCGCGAGGTGAGCTCCCAGTTCCCGATGTGCCCGAGGACGAAGACGATGCCCTTGCGCCGCGCCCAGGCTCGCTCCACCGTTGCGATCGCCTCCGGCGAGGCTTCCACGACCTCGTCCAGGCGCGCCGCCCACCGGCGCATCGTGATCACCTCGCCGCCGACCCGGCCGAGGTGCACGAGGCTCGCTCGGGCCATGGCGTCGCGCTCGGCGGGGCTCTTCTCGGGAAAGGCGACGGAGAGGCTCGCGCGCATGTCGCGCCGGAGTCGGGCCGACAGCATCCACCCCGCGCGCCCGAGCGCCGCGCCGATCGCCGTCGCGACCGTCAGGGGAAGGAGCATCAGGGCGCGGATGAAGCCGCGGATGACGGCGGCACGGGCGGCCCGCCGGAGCCGGGTCCAGCCGGTGAACGCCATCCGCTACCGCCGCGCGAGCGCCTCAGCGCGCTGCACGAGGGTCTCCAGCTCGGCGCTCGGCTCGCGCGAGCGATCGCCGCGGCGCAGGGCGCGGCGGGCCTGGCTCAGCGCCTGGGCGAGCTGGACGCTTCCAGCCCCGGTCGCGAGCGCCTCGTCGATGCGGCGCACCCGCGCCTTGAGCTCGCGGAAGGTGTCGTTCATCGCGTCCTCCGGGCGGCGCGCGCCCGAGGCTCGGCGCGCTCGGCGCGGGCCTTCGCGGAGGCGCTTGCGCGCGAAGCGGCCGTCGTGTGAAGGAAGGCCTCGACGTCGACGAAGTCGCGCGCTCCGCTCGCCTCGAGCCGCGCGAGGAGCTGCGCCGAGAACGCGCGCAGCGCCGCGTACGTCGCCCAGTTCGGCAGCGCGTCGAAGCGCAGGTCGCAGCCGAGCCGCTCGGCCGCAGCGCAGGCCGTCCGAGGCCAGAGGAACACGTACCGCGCCGGGTCCGCGACGAACGGGAACACGGTGGCGATGGGCCAGGCGAGGGCGGGCTCCACGTCGAGCGCCTCGGCCGCCGCGAACAGCTTCTCCGTGCGGCCGCGCGCGGGCGGCGCCGCCAGCATCTCGAAGAGCGCCGCGAAGAACGGGAGGGCCGCATCCGGATCCTCGAGCGCCTGCTTCAGCACCCCCTGCTCGAAGGTGCCCGGGACGAGCGCCAGGTGCTTGTCGATCCGGACGGCCCGCCGGACGAGCTCCCGCACCTCTCCGGCCGCGAGGAGGCGGTCCGCCTCGCCGTTTCCCATCGCCGCCGCCCACTCTGCCCCGGCGGCGCGCCACCAGCGCGCGCGCGCGCGCCGCGCTCCGGCTCCGGTCCCGAGGTACGCCGGATCCTCGAACCCCTGCGGGTACTCCGCGAGGAACCCGGCGATCGCCTGGTCGTGCGTCATCCAGGTCGCGGCGAGCGCGTAGCGTCCCTCGGCACGGTCGAGGGTGAACGAGGAGAGCCCCTCGAGCCACGCGTCGCGCTCGACCCCGTCCGCCCGGAGGAGCGGCCTCGCGGCCGGCCAGCGCAGCTTCGCGGCGAAGCGCTTCTCCGCGCCGGGGAAGAAGACGTGCACGGCGGTGGCCTCGACCGCGACCACCTTCCCGACGCCCAGCGACTCGTGCTGGACCAGCATTCCCTTCGCGATCTCCGTCATGGTCGCCCTTTCGCGGTTGGCGACCGTTCGACGCGAACGGAAGTTGGCGCGATTTCCCCCTCGACGTGGTTCTACGCCTTCGAGGCGCGAAATTCCACGTCTTCCGCCGGATTTTACGGGCCGAGGCCTGCGCTCGCAGTGAACCGCAGGTCGGAGCGGCCGCATCGGCGTCGCGGATTGCTCAGCGACCGGCTGCCGCCGTCTCTCGCGGGCGATGGATACGTCCTTGCGCGGGCGTGTCGGCCCCGAAGGCCTCGGCCAGGCGCTCCGCTGGTTGCCCGGTTCGGTCGTGAAGACCGTGCGGCCCCTTTGCACGCGACGAGCGCGCACGCGCGGCGATCCTGCGGTCGTTCGTTCGACCCACCTTGGCGCCTCGCCAGCTCCGCCGTCATGGCCCATAGTCGCCGCGCGCGGGGAGGATCCGGGTCCGGTCGTCGCGCTTTCGCCTGCCTCGCCGTCACGGCGGGGCGCTGCTCGCAGATGCGGTGCGAGCCGAAGGCGCGGTCGACCCGACGCGGTATCGCGGTCCTCCCCGCGCGTCTTCGCGGTCTCCCGGGTCGCCCCATCGAGCCGTCTCCCTTCGCCGGACCCCCGCATGCTGAGCCCCCGCGCAGCCGCGAGGTGCCACACTGCGTGTGGAGGGAACCATGGCCAAGGCCCAGAAGAACACCGCGCTCGAAGATCTGAAGGAGATCCGCCACACGCTGCAGGACGCAGGGCTCACGCTGCTTCAGGCGGCCACCGCGGCCGTGAGCGCGGCTGCGAAGGACACGCTCGCGGCGACGACCGCCGTGATCGACGCTGCCGACGACACGCTCGCCGCCGCGGAAGAGAAGGTCCGCAAGGTTCGCGCGGAGCTCCGCAAGCGGAAGTGACGGCGGCTCAGCCGGCGACGGCCGACGCGGCCACCTCCTGGCTCGCGTCACCCAGGGCGACGCGCACGTCGTGGGTCCCGCCGTCGTCGACGAGCGCGATCGCTCGAGGATCGACGGCGACGCCGTCCAGCCGCGCCAGGGCGACCCCGCGGCAGCGGCGCTCGGGGTTCGCGACGGTGATCTCGTAGCGCGTCCGGCCGAAGCGCCAGGTGATCGCGTACTCGGGCCAGGAGGCCGGGACGCACGGATCGAGCTCGAAGGTCGAGCCGTGGCGCCGGAGCCCGAGGATGCTCTCGAGCCCGGCGCGGTACATCCAGCCGGCGGAACCGGTGTACCAGGTCCAGCCCGCGCGCCCGGCGTGCTCGGGGCGCGCGCAGACGTCGCCGGCGACGACGTACGGCTCGCCCTGGTAGCGCGCCACGTCGGGGCCGGCGCGCGTGTGGTTCACCGGGTTCAGCATGTGGAACAGCTCGGCCGCCTCGTCGCCGCTCCCCAGCCTCGCGAGCGCCATCACGAGCCAGGCGGCCGCGTGCGTGTACTGCCCGCCGTTCTCCCGCACGCCCGGCGGATAGCCCTTGATGTACCCCGGCGCCTGCGCCGATCGATCGAAGGGCGGGGTGAGCAGGAGCACGACCTGGGCCGCTCGCCGCACGAGGTGCGTGCGGACCGAGTCCATGGCCCGGTCCGCGAGCCGCGGCGACGCCGCTCCCGAGAGCACCGCCCAGGACTGGGCGATCGAGTCGATCGCGCACTCGTCGTTCTGCGCCGAGCCGAGCGGCGCGCCGTCGTCGTAGTAGCCGCGCCGGTACCACTCCCCGTCCCAGGTCCGCTCCAGCGCCGACGCGAGGCGCGCCGCCTCGGCGCGGTAACGACCGGCCCGGACGGCATCGCCACGAGCCGCGCACAGCGGCGCGAAGTCCGAGAGGACGGCGTGGAGGAAGAAGCCGAGCCAGACGCTCTCGCCGCGCCCCTCCCTTCCCACGCGGTTCATCCCGTCGTTCCAGTCCCCGCTCCCCATGAGCGGCAGGCCGTGGGCGCCCGAGGTGAGCCCGCGGTCGAGGGCGCGCACGCAGTGCTCGAGGAGCGACCCGTCCTCCGTCGAGACGCGGGGCAGGGCGTAGGCGTCCTGCGCGCCGGGCGCGAGCGCCTCTCCCTCGAGGAACGGCACGCGCTCGTCGAGCACGGCGGCGTCCCCGGTGGTCCGGATGTAGTGCGCCACCGCGTACGGGAGCCAGACGAGATCGTCCGAGCAGCGGGTGCGCGTCCCGCGGCCGCCCGGCGGGTGCCACCAGTGCTGGACGTCCCCCTCTCGGAACTGTCGCGCCGCGGCCCGCAGGAGGTGCTCGCGCAGGAGCTCCGGACGCGCCATCGCGAGCGCCATCGCGTCCTGGAGCTGATCGCGGAAGCCGAACGCGCCGCCGGGCTGGTGGTAGCCGGTGCGGGCCCACATCCGGCAGGAGAGGTCCTGGTAGACGAGCCACCCGTTCATGAGCACGTCGAACGAGTCGTCGGGCGTCCGGACCTGCACCGCGTCGAGGGTGCGGTCCCAGGCCCGCTGCACGGCCTCGAGCGCGGCGTCCGCCGCCTCGACGCTGCCATGCCGCCCGATGAGCTCGCGGACGTGCGCCACGTCCCTCCCCTCGCCGAGGAGGAACACGACCCGCCGGGTCTCGCCGGGCTCGAGCGCGAGGGAGACGTGCAGCGCCGCGCACGGATCGAGCCCCGCTCCGAAGCGAGCGGAGAGCAGCCCCTGGCCGAGCGCCGCCGGCGACGCGAGCGAGCCGTTCCGGCCGAGGAACGAGGTGCGGTCGCCGGTCGCCGAGCGAAGCCCGCCGCTCGCGTGCGCGAAGGCGACGCGGCTCGCGAATTCGTGGTTCCAGGAGCTCCGGGCGAGGACCGCCCCGGTCGTCGCGTCCTGCTCCGTCACGACGTGCTCGCTCTGGCCCGCCTGCGGCGGCCCGAGGACCCACTCGGCGTAGGCGAGGACGGAGAGGCGCCGCGGCAGGCCGCTCTCGTTCGTCAGCGTCAGGAGCGAGAACTTCACCGGGTCCACCTCGTCGACGAAGACGTCGAGCGCGTGGCGGATGCCGTTCGACGCGCGCGCGAAGCGCGTGACCCCCGCGCCGTGGCGGACGACGCACCGGCCGCTCGCGGGATCGCGCCGCAGCGGCCCCGGGGTGGGGGACCAGGCCGCGCCGCTGTCGTCGTCGCGGACGAGGATGGCCTCGGACGTCGGATCGCCGACCGGATCGTTCGCGAACGGCGTGAGGCGGTTCTCGCGGCTGTTCTCGGACCAGGTGAACGACGATCCGGACGCCGTGACGATCGTGCCGAACTCGGGGTTCGCGATGACGTTCGCCCAGGGCAGCGGCGTCTCCTCGTCGCGCTCGAGGACGATGACGTACTCCCGGCCGTCCTCGGCGAAGCCGCCGATCCCGTTCGCGAGCGCGAGCGGCGGCGCCTCGGGCTCCGCGGCCGGGGCGAGCGCCCTCGGCCTCGCGGGATGCGCGACGTCGAGCGGCGCCGGCTCGGGCCAGCGCGGCGTCGGGCGATCGAGCTGGTGCGCCAGGGTTCCGCGGTCGCCGGAGAGCACCGCGCGCGCCACGCTGGAGAGGAGGAGCCGCTCGGCCTCGCCCATGCGATCCCCGCGCAGGAGGTACGCGCCGCCCGGCTTGTGCTTCCAGGCCTGCCAGGGCCCGTCGTCGAGGAGCGCCGTGAGCTGGCCGTGAACCTCGTCGAGGTAGCTCACCGGGTGCTCGTTCAGGATCACGACGTCCGCGCCGAGCCCCTTGAGCCGCCAGTACTCCTGCGCCTGCAGGACCTGTCGCACGAGGGCGCCGTCGGCGTCGCCGACGACGCGCACGAGCAGGATGGGGAGATCGCCGGAGATGCCGTGGCCCCAGAGCCCCTCCTGGCCGAGCGTGTTGCGGGCGAGGATCTCCGGCGCCGGGCGCAGCGCGGCGTCCGCGTACAGCACGCGAGAGGCGAGGCGCTCGAAGAGGAGGGCCTCCTCGCTCGAGATGCCGAGGTGGTGCAGCCGGCTCTGCGCGTGCGCGAACGCGAGCGCGAACGTGCGCGCGGTGGCGGTCGGGTCGTGGTAGCGCTGCGCGAGCGCGAGGGCGGTCTCGCGGCTCGACGCCATGCCGGTGGCGAAGGCGAGCCTCACCACGCCACCGGGAGCGAGGCGCACGCGCTGCCGCAGGCTCGCGATGGGATCGAGCAGCGCGCCGGTCGTGCCGGAGAGGGGTCGCCCGTCGAGCGCCTGCGGATCCTCCGGGCCGCGCCCGCGTCCGAGGAAGCGCCCGCGATCGCTCTCCCATTCCACCGGCCCCTGCGTCCGGCCCTCCTGGCTGATGACGTGCACCGCGAACACGTGGGCTTCGTCCGGGGCGCGCGGCCGCCGCCGGCACAGGAGCGCGTTCGCCTCCGCGACGTACTCCGTCTCCACGAAGAGCTTGCCGAAGGCGGGGTGGGCGAGGTCGTCGGCGTTCGGCGCGAGGACGATCTCGGCGTAGCTCGTGATCTCGAGCTCGCGGGGGCGGGACCCGTGGTTCGTCAGCTCGAGCCGGCGCACCTCCACGTCGTCCTCGGGCGAGACGGCGACGTCGAGCCGCGTCGCGATGTCGTCGTCCCTGCGCTGGAACGTCGCCTTCTCCATCGTGAACGTGACGAC
>DASSQM010000123.1:0-8568 GCA_035702465.1 Anaeromyxobacter sp.
CACGTAGATGAGCAGCAGCACCGCCGCGAAGGCGAGCCCGAGGTCGCGGAACACCTCGAGGGTGATGTGCCACTCGCCGTCCCACTTGATGGACGCGTGCTCGGTGTCCGCCGGGTGCGAGAGGCCGAGGCGCGGGATCGCCTCGCCGGAGCTCCCGCGGAGCGGGTCGAGCTTCCGGTCGAGCGCGAGGAGCGCGTACAGCGGGCTCTCGATCTCCTTCGCGAGATCGGCGGTGACGTACTCGAGCGGCATCAGGTTCTTGTGCTGGATCTCGGGAGCCTCGCGCGCCTCGTCGACGCGGACGAGCTCGGACACGGGCACGAGGCCGCGCGCGCCGGGGACGGTCAGCGCGAGCAGCGTGTCGAGGCGGCTCCGCTCCGGCGACAGCTGCAGCACGAGCGGCACCTGCGCCGCGCCGCGCTGCACGTGGAACGTGCCGAGCGGCGCGCCCTGCCCGGCGGCCGCGAGCGTCTGGACCACGTGCGCCGGCTGCACGCCGTGGAGCGCGGCCTTCTCGCGGTCCACGGCGACGAGGAGCTTCGGGGCGGTCGGGTTGAGGGTCGAGTCGACGTCCACGATCCCCGGCACGGAGCGGAACGCGTCCCGCACCTCGCCGGCGACGCGGGCGCGCTCCGCCGCGGTCGGGCCGTACACCTCCGCCACCATCGTCGCGAGCACGGGCGGGCCGGGCGGGATCTCCACCACCTTGACCCGCGCGCCCTCCGGCGCCGCCAGCCGCTCGATCTCCGGCCGCACGCGGACCGCGAGGGCGTGGCTCGACGCCTTGCGGTCGCCCTTCGGCGAGAGGTTCACCTGCAGGTCGACCTGCTCGGGAGCCTCGCGCATGAAGCTGTGCCGGACCATCCCCACGAACGTGAACGGCGCCGCGACGCCGGAGTGGACCTGCACGCTCTCGACCTCCGCCTCGGCCAGGAGGCGGCGCGCCACGCGCTGCCCGAGGAGGAGCGCCTGCTCCCGCGGGGCGCCGGCGGGGAGATCGAGCTGCACCTGGAACTCCCGCTTGTTGTCGAACGGGAGCATCTTCACCTTCACGGCGCCGGTGAAGAGGAGCGCCACCGCCGCGAGCAGGAGCGCGGTCACCGCCGCCAGGAAGCCGATCCGCACCTTCGCGGTCCCGAGCAGCCACCGGACCACGCGCCGGTCGAGGGCGGCGAGACGCCCCTCCGGCGCGGTCTCCATGTGCGCGGACGGCGCGTCGCGCTCCGGCTCCGGCGCGTCGCGGTCGGGGTCGGCGGGGTGCAGCCCGCTCTCGTCGATCTCGGGGAAGCGCGCCTCCCGGCGAAACACGCGCAGCGCCGCCCACGGGCTCACGACGAACGCGATGAGGAGCGAGAAGACCA
The DNA here is from genome assembly GCA_035702465.1 of Anaeromyxobacter sp. GTDB lineage: Bacteria > Myxococcota > Myxococcia > Myxococcales > Anaeromyxobacteraceae > Anaeromyxobacter. The sequence continues at coordinate 1,362 of DASSQM010000123.1, forward strand.
TCGCGACGCTGGCGCCGACCGGGATCGGTCGCATGTACGGGCCCATGAGGCCCCGCACGAGCGCCATGGGCAGGATCGCCGCGATGACGGCGACGGTCGCCAGGATGGTCGGGTTTCCCACCTCGTCGACCGCGTCGAGCACGATGCGGGCGAAGCTCCGCCTCGGGCCCGGCAGGTAGATGTGGCGGTGGATGTTCTCCACCACGACGATCGCGTCGTCCACCAGGATGCCGATCGAGAAGATGAGCGCGAAGAGCGTGACGCGGTTCAGCGTGTAGCCGTTCAGGTACGTGAGGACCAGCGTGAGCGCCAGCGTCACGGGCACCGCCACCGCGACGACCAGCCCGGCGCGCCAGCCCATGGCCACGAAGATGAGCGCGACGACGGAGAGCGTGGCGATGAGGAGGTGCTCGATGAGCTCGTTCGACTTCTCGGCCGCCGTCTCGCCGTAGTTCCGCGTGACGGTGGCGTCGACCGACGCCGGGATGAGGCGGCCGCGCAGCGCCTCCACCTTCCGGAGGACCGAGTCGGAGAGCGCGCTCGCGTTCGTGCCGGGCCGCTTGGCGACGGCGATGCTGGCGGCCTGCTCGAACTCGGGCCGCTCCTTGGACGCGGTGAGCACGATCGCCGGCTCGGGCTCGGGTCCGTCCACCACGCGCGCGAGGTCCTCCACGTACAGGGGACGCCCGTTCCGGACCGCGACCACCACCCGTCGAAGCTCGGCCGCCGCGAGCGCGAACCCGCGCGCCTCGACCACCACCCGGCGACCGCCGTCGACCTGGGCGCCCGCGGGCAGCTGCGCCTGCGCCGACTGCAGCGCCTGGTGCAGCTCGCCGAGCGAGACGCCGAGGGCGCGGAGGCGATCGGGATCCGGCTCCACGCGGACGACCCGCCGCGCGCCGCCCAGGACGCGCACCTGCGCGGTGCTGGGCACGTCGGCGAGCTCCCGCGCGACCTCCTCCGCGAGCGGCCGGAGCGTCCCCGGCGGGAGCGGCTGCGCCGCGTGCAGCGTCACCGTGAGGAACGGCACGTCGTCGATGGTGAGCGCGCGCACCGTCGGGGGGAACGCGCCGGCCGGGACGATCTCGGGGTGGCCGTCGAGCTCCTGGCGCACCTTCACCAGGCTCGGCTCGAGCGGCTCGTTGACGCGGAACCGCACGGTGACGAAGCCCACCCCGGCCCGGCTCGAGCTGTAGAGGTACTCGACGCCCGGGATGCCCCAGAGCCGCCGCTCGATCGGCGTGACGAGCTGGCTCTCCACCTCCGCGGGCGACGCGCCGGGGAACGGGACCATCACGTCGATCATCGGCACGACGATCTGCGGCTCCTCCTCGCGGGGCGTGAGCGCCACCGCGAGGACGCCGAGCAGGATCGACGCGAGCACGATGACCGGCGTGAGCTTCGAGCGGAGGAACGGGCGCGCGATCCGCCCCGCGATCCCGAGCGTCGTCCCGCCGGTCACGGCAGCACCTCGACCGCCTGGCCGTCGCGGAGCGCGCCGGGGGCGTCCACGACGGTCTCGGCGGCGTCGAGCCCGGCCCGGACCGCCACCGCGTCGCCCGTCGCCTCGCCGAGCGCGATCCATCGAAGCTCCGCGCGTCCGCCGGACGCCACGAAGACGCCGGTGAGATCGCCGCGCTCCACGAGCGCGGACCGCGGCACCCACGGGGTGCCCGCCGTGCCGCGGGGGCCGGCGAGCTCCAGGCGCGCGAACGCGCCCGAGCGCAGCTCGCCCTGCACCTCCCCGATGCGGGCGCGCAGCCCGCGGCGGTGCGACAGCGCATCGCCACCCGCGGTCAACGCGGTGATCACCGCCTGGCCGCGCGCGACGCCGGCGCGAAACGCGACGCGAGCGCCCACGGCGAGACCGCGCGCCTCCTCCTCGGAGAGGCTCGCCTGGAGCTCGAGCCCGTCACCCTCGAGCTCGACGAGCGGCTGCCCGGGGCCCACGAGGTCGCCCGGCTCGATGCGCCGCGCCTGGACCGTACCCGCGAACGGCGCCCGGATGGCCGCGTACGAGAGGTTCGCGCGCGCCGCGGCCACGGCGGCCTCGGCCTGGGCGCGCTGGGCGCCCGCCATCTCCAGCTCGGCGGGGGTGGCGGCGCGCTCCGCGGCGAGCGCCCGGACGCGACGCTCGTGCGCCGCCGCGGCGGCGTACCCGGTCTCCGCGGCGGCGAGGCCGCCCCGGACGTCGGAGTCCTCGAGCGAGACGAGGAGCTGCCCGGCCGCGACGCGCTGGCCCTCGCGCACGTGCACCGCGCGGACCGAGGCCGCGAGGCGCGTCGAGAGCGTGGCGCGCTGGAGCGCGAGGACGTTGGCGGGCACCAGCGTCCCTCCGGATGGCGCCGCCGCGCGGACGGCGCGCACCTTCACCGGTGGCGCGCCGGGGGCGTCGGAGCGCGCGGAGGAGGACGGCGCGGATGCGGAGAGGACGAGCGCGGCGGCGAGCGAGAGCGAGCGGGTCATGGCAGGAGTCCTTCGATCGGTTCGTCGAGGGCGAGCGCGAGGCGGGCGCGGGCGACGCGCGCCTCGAGGCGGCTCGCGAGGAGCAGGGCGCGCGCGCCGGCCAGGCCGGCCTCGGCGTCGAGCACGTCGGTGAGGGGGAGCAGGCCCTGGCGGTGTCGTGCGTCGCGCAGCGTCCGCGCGGACTCCGAGGCGGCGACCGCCTCCTGGGCGGCGCGCACCCGCGCATCGGCGGTCTCGACGGCGCGGCGTCCCTCGGCGATCTCGCGCTCGGCCTGGCGCTCGCGCCACGCGAGGTCCGACCGGGCCGCGCGGGCGCGGGCGGCGGCGGCGCGGGTGGCGGCCGCGTCGCCGAGCGAGAGGTCCCACTTGAGGAGGACGCCGACCGTCGTCCAGCTCGTTCCCTGGGAGAGGTCGCCGGTCCGCATCGCGTCTGCGCTCGCCTGCGCGAACAGCGCCGGCAGGAGACTTCCGCGGGCGAGGGCGACGCCGGCGTCGGCGGCGTCCCGGCGCAGGCGGGCGGCCCGCAGATCGGGACGATCGCCGTGCGACCCCGGCGGCGCCGCGGGCGGGAGCGCGTCGACCGGCGTGGAGAGCTCGGCGGTCGCGGCCTCCTCGCCCGCGAGCAGCGCCAGGGCGGACCGAGCCGAGGCCCGCCGCTGCAGCGCAGCCGCGCGCTCCGCCTCCGCCTGCGCGCGGAACGCCGAGGCGCGGGCGAGATCGGCGTCGAGCGCGAGGCCCTGCGCATTCCGCTCGCGGACGAAGCGCTCCGTCTCCGTCGCGTGCGCGACGAGGTCCGAGGCGTAGCGGACGCCCTCCTCGCCGGCCTGCGACGCGAAGTACGCCTCCACGACGGCCGTCGCCATCTCCGCCTGGCGCCGCGCGTGATCGGCGGCGCTCGCCTCGGCGGCGGCGCCTGCGGCGCGCTGTCCTGCGAGGAGCCGCCCGCCCATGAAGACCGGCAGCGTGAGCGTCGCCCCCGCGCCCCATGCGCCGACGGCGGCGGGATGGTTCAGCCGCGCGGGATCGAAGTCGGCCTGGGTGATGCGCGCCTGGTCGAGCGTGAGGCCGAACGCCATCATCGGCTCGTCCGTGCGGACGCCGCGCCCTGCGAGCGAGAGCGTCGGCAGCCGCGCATCCCGGGCCCGGCTCGCGTCCGCACGCGCGGCCTCCGCCTGCGAGGCCGAGGCCTGCAGCGCGGGGTTGCGCTGCCATGCGGCGCGGATCGCCTGGTCGACCGTGAGCGGCTCGGCGCGCACGGCGTGCGCGGCGAGCGCGACCGCAGCCGCGGTCACGATGGAGAGAGGGCGTCGCATGCTCAGGCGGCGCGGTCGAGGGCGCCCGGGACCCCGGCCCTCCGGAGGATGATCTCGAGGGGGCAGAACCGCGTGAACGCGCTCTGCAGCAGGTTCGCGCCGACGAAGGCCGTCACCCAGAGGAACCGCGCATCGACGAACAGCGGGCTCGCCGCCACGCCGAGCGCGAGGGAGACGAGGACGAAGGAGCCGGCGAAGATGCGGACGAGTCGTTCCGTGGTCACGAGTTCTCCTGTGCGCGGTGGTGCAAGCGTTGTGAGCCACTCGCGCGCGGGACGGTGCGTCTGGATCGGCACCGGCGGCTCCTCGGGGCGCGCGGTCGGGCGAGGCGCCGAAATCTCGAACCGCCGAGCCGCCTCGTGGCTCACACGACGGCACCGAAGCGCCCTTCGACGGCGGCGCGGGCCGCGGTCGAGCGTCTCTGAAGGGGCGGCGAACGAATGGAGCGCCGCCTGCTCCTGTACGTGCGGGTGAAGGCGCGCGTCGCGCCGAATCGACCCCCGTCGCTCTCCAGGGGTCACACCTCTCGCAGGAGAAGACATGCGTACGATCGAGAAAGCACTTCGGGTCGCCTCCTTCCTCGCCGTCCTGACGCTCGGGACGACGGCGCTGGCGGATCACCACACCGTGATGGTCGCGAAGAACGAGAAGCTCGGCAGCCATCTCGCCGACGAGAAGGGGATGACGCTGTACGCGTTCAAGAAGGACTCGCCCGGGAAGAGCGCGTGCGCCGGCGACTGCGTCGCCAAGTGGCCGCTCTACTACCGGGACGGCGTCGCCGTCAGCGGCAGCCTGAAGGCGGGCGACTTCGGCACCATCACCCGCGAGGACGGGCAGAAGCAGACGACCTACAAGGGGCTTCCGCTCTACTACTTCGCCGCGGACAAGGCGCCCGGGGACACGAACGGTCAAGGCGTGAAGGACGTCTGGTACGTCGTCGCGCCGTGATGGCCCACGTGCTCCGGCACGAGTCGCGGTAACGTGGTTCCCTCCCGGGCGCGGCGCTCGGGAGGGACACCGCATGGCCCACCCCATCGTGGAGAACATCCCGAGCCTGCGCCGCTACGCGCGAGCGCTGAGGGGAAATCGCGCGGACGCGGACGACCTCGTGCAGGACACGCTCGAGCGTGCCCACGCGAAGTGGCACCTGTGGAGGCGCGGCTCCGGCGTGCGGCCGTGGCTGTTCGCGATCATGCACGGCGTGTTCGAGAACCAGCGGAAGCTCGCGCGGAACCGCGTCCAGGCGGTGGCGCTCGAGGAGATGCCGGAGGTGGCGATCGCCGGCGCGCAGGAGAAGGCTGCGGAGGTGCTCGACGTGGGCGCCGCGATCGAGAAGCTCCCCGACGCGCAGCGCGAGGTGCTGCTGCTCGTCGGGCTCGAGGAGTTCAGCTACGCGGACGCCGCGCGCATCCTCGACATCCCCGTCGGAACCGTGATGTCGCGGCTCGCCGCGGCACGGGCGCGACTCCGCGAGCTCACGTCGGAGCTCGCCGCGGCGACGGGGAAGGAGCGGGTGACGTCATGAGCGCGGCGCGCGATCCCATCGACCCGGCTGAGCTGATGGCGTTCGTGGACGGACGCCTCCCTCCGGAGCGCGCCCGTGCCATCGACGAACGCCTGGCAGAGGATCCGGCCCTCGCGGCCGAGGTGCGTCAGTACCGGGCGCAGCGCACCGCGCTGCACGATCGGTTCGATCCGGTGCTCGGCGAGCCGATCCCGGCCCGCATGCTCCAGGGCCGCACCTCCTCGCGTCGCGCGCTGGCGCGCCTCTCGATCGCCGCCGCGCTCGTCCTGGTCGGTGCGGCGGGAGGGAGCCTCGCGACGCGCATCTATCTGGAACGCCGCGCCGCGCGGCTGGACCTCTCGGCGTTCGCTCATCAGGCGGTCGTGGCGTATGCGGCCTACGCTCCCGACACCCGACGCCCCGTCGAGATCGCCGCGGAGCAGCAGCAGTACCTCGTCGGATGGCTGTCGAAGCGGCTCGGCCGCGAGATGCGCGTGCCGTTCCTCGGGGATCGCGGGCTGACGCTCGTCGGAGGGCGGCTCCTCCCGGGCGAGGTCGACCGCCCCGCCGCCCAGCTCATGTACGAGACGGCGCGCGGGGAGCGGGTGACGCTGTTCCTGCGCGCGATCGGCGACGAGACCGCACCCACGGCGTTCAGCTTCAGGCGGGATGCCGGCGTGAGCACGTTCTACTGGGTGGATCGCGACTGGGGCTACGCGCTCACGGGGCCGCTCGACCGCCCCGAGCTCCTCGACGTCGCGAAGTCGGCCTACGACCAGCTCGCGCGCTGACCCCCGACCCTCCCGCGCTCCGAGTGAAGGCGCCCCGAAGGCGGCGCGGTCGTCTGTCGCACGCGCTGGAGGGCGGCAGCCCCGCGCGCGCGGGGGGATGATGACCGGCTCGAACCGGTGGACCACTCGAACACGCAGCGGAGGGCGTCATGAACGACGAGGCCGAGCGCCAGGCGCGGATGGGCAGGAGAGAGCTCGTCACGAAGGCTGTGCGGTACGGGATCGGCGCCGCAGGTGTCTCCGCCGTGGCGGCGGCGTCGCCGTCGCTCGCCGCGCGGGCGCTGGCGGCGGGCCGTGCCGCCGAGACGTGGCCCTGGCCGTACGTGAAGCTGGATCCGCAGAAGACGGCGGACCTCGCGTACGAGGAGTGGTACCGCGTCTTCTGCGGCGCCGCGATCGTCAGCGCCGTGTTCGGCCAGCTCCGCGAGAAGGTCGGCGAGCCGTACACCTCGTTCCCGATCGACGCGTTCCTCTTCCTCGAGGGCGGCATCTCCGGCTGGGGGACGATCTGCGGCGCGAACGCCGGCTCGAACATCGTGACGAACGTCATCCTCGGGCCGCGGACCGTGCGGAGCGAGGAGGGCATGCTCATGGGAAGCGAGCTCATGCAGCACTACGCCTCGACCGCGATGCCGACGTACGTGCCCGCTGCGCCGAAGGTGAAGGCGGACATCCCGAAGACCGTCGCGGACTCGCCGCTCTGTCACGTGTCGGTCGGCAGGTGGATGAAGGCCGCCAACAAGGAGCTCGCGAGCCCCGAGCGGAGGGATCGCTGCGCCCGGCTCACCGCGAGCATGGCGTACCAGCTCGTCACCCTCCTGAACGCCTGGAAGGACGGCAAGTACAAGACCCGGGGCGTCGTCCCTGCGAAGGCATACGGCATCCAGGCGCAGCACGACTGCAACGACTGCCACGGGACGAACGTCCCTTCGCCGCCGGCGCCGAAGAAGATCTGATCCGACCTCGCCCGGCGCGCACCACCGCCCGGTGCGCGAGGAGGTGATTCCGCCGTCCCGACGGCGGCGTCACCTCGCGGCGGGGTCGTCCCCGAGCGCCTTGCGGAGCCGATCGCGGAACCCCGCCGGAAGCCCGCTCGCCCGGACGAGGTGGCGCCGCAGGGACTCCACGACGCC
>DASSQM010000124.1:0-7702 GCA_035702465.1 Anaeromyxobacter sp.
CCAGTCCGGGCAGACGCTCTTCGTCGAGCCGGAGGGGATGGTCGAGCTCGGGAACGAGCTCTCCATCGCCAACGCGGTCGCGGCGGAGGAGGAGCAGCGCATCCTCCGCGAGCTGTCCGAGGCGCTCGGCGCCGCCGCCGACCGGCTCGCCGCGGATCTCGCCGCGCTCGGCGCGCTCGACGTCCTCGAGGCGTCCGCCCGCCTCGCCTCCGACCTCGACGCGCACGCGCCCGAGGTGGCGCCCGTGTCGGCGGGCTTCGAGCTCCTGTCGCTCCGCCACCCGCTCCTCGTGCTGCAGCAGAAGCAGGTGGTGGCGAGCCACGTGCGGCTCGAGCCGCCGCGGAGGGCGCTCATCGTCTCCGGGCCGAACGGCGGCGGGAAGACCGTCGCGATCACCGCCGTCGGGCTCTCCGCGCTCATGGTCCGCGCCGGGCTCCCGGTGCCGGCGGCGGAGGGCTCGCGCCTCCCGTTCTTCCTCGAGGTGAAGGCCGCCGTCGACGAGCGCGGCGACCTCCACAAGGATCTGTCCACCTTCACGGCGCACCTCGCGGCGGTGAAGGACATGCTCGAGGGCGCCGTGCCGGGCTCGCTCGTCCTCGTCGACGAGATCGCCGCGGACACCGACCCGCGCGAGGGGGCGGCGCTCGCGGCCGCGATCCTCGACGGCCTCGTGGAGCGGGGCGCCACCGTGCTCGTCACGACGCACCTCGACGAGCTGAAGGCGCTCGCGCTCACGGATCCGCGGTTCGCGAACGCGCGCGTGGGCTTCGACGCCGAGAAGCTCCGGCCGACCTACCAGCTCCACCTCGGGACTCCGGGCAGCTCCTCCGCCATCGAGGTCGCGGCGCGGGTCGGCCTGCCGGGCGCGGTGGTGGAGCGCGCGCGCGCGGCGCTCGGCGGCCACGGCGGCGCGCTCGGCCAGGCGCTCCGCGCGCTCGAGGAGGAGCGCGCGCGCCTCGAGAAGGAGCGCCACGCCGCCGCCGACGCGGCGGAGCGCACCCGGCGCGCCGGGGAGCGGGCCCGCACGGCCGAGGAGGCCGCGCGGCGCGCAGAGCGCGAGGCGGCGGCGCGGATGGGCGCGGCGCTCGCGGAAGACATCGACGCGGCGCGCGCGGAGGTGGCGGAGCTGCTCGCGGGGCTCCAGGCGAAGCCCTCCGTGAAGGCGGCCACGGATGCGGCGGCGAAGCTCGAGGCGTGGAAGGCGACCGTGGCCGGGGCGGCGCGCTCCGCGCAGGCGAAGGCGGAGGCCGGGCCCGAGATCGTGCAGGGCGGCGAGGTGACGCCCGGCGCGCGCGTCCGCATCGTCTCGCTCGGCCAGGACGGCGAGGTCGTCGAGGTGGACGGCGGGAGCGCGCTGGTCCGCGCCGGCCCGCTCAAGGTCCGCAGGCCGGTCTCCGACCTGCTGCCGCTGCGCGGGAAGGCGCGGGAGTCGGGGCTCGGGCGCACGCGCGCGGAGCGGCTCGCCGCCGCCGAGGAGGCGCGCCCGGACGCGCCGCGGTCCGCGGAGCGGCGGCTCGACGTGCGCGGCCTGCGCGTGGAGGAGCTCGTGCGCGAGGTGGAGCGGTTCCTCGACGCGCGCTACGCCGAGGGCGAGGCGGAGGTGCTCATCCTGCACGGCCACGGCACCGGCGCGCTCAAGCAAGCGTTGCGTGATCACCTCGGCGCCTCGCCCTACGTCTCCACGTTCCGCGCGGGGGACCGGCACGAGGGCGGGGACGCGGTGACCGTGGTGACGTTGCGGCGGTGAGCCGCCAGCGTCGCCACCCGGGCCGGCGCGCTCCGGTCCCCCTCGGTCGGCGCCCGCGGCGGCAGTCCGCTGGGGCCCGCACGGAGACGGAGGGCCATCGCATCCCCACGGAGAAGGGGTTCGCGAAGCACGGACGGCGCGATGGCGATTCCAGGATTCTCACCGCTTCGCCGCGAGCAGCTGCGCGAGCTCCACGGCCGATCGCACGCCCATCTTCTCGAAGATGCGCGCGCGGTGGACCTCCACCGTGCGCACCGCGATCCCGAGCGCGTCGGCGATGGTCTTGTTGTAGTCGCCCGCGAGGACGCGCTCCATCACCTGCCGCTCGCGCGGGGTGAGCTCGGCGAGCCGCGCCGCCACGCTCGCCGCGCTCCGGGCCTGCTCGCGCACCGCCTCGCCGTGGCGGATCGCGGCGACGATGCGATCCACGAGGTCGTTGTCGTTGAACGGCTTCTCGACGAAGTCGAACGCGCCCTTCTTGAGCGACGCGACCGCGAGGGGGACGTCGCCGTGGCCGGTGAGGAAGATCACCGGCATCCGGTTCCCTCGCGCGACGAGGTGCTCGAACAGCTCGACGCCGCTCATGCCGTCCATGCGGACGTCGAGGACGAGACAGCCGCGCATGTCGTCCGTGTACTCGGCGAGGAACGCCTCCGCGCTCGGCCAGGAGCGCGCCGGCACGCCGCGCGAGCGCAGGAGCCACGCGAGCGCGTCTCGGATCGCGTCGTCGTCGTCGACGACGTGGGCGGTCGCTACGCTCATGCTTCCGCCACCGGCAGCGAGAAGGAGAAGACGGTGCCGCCGCCCGGGTTCGGCTCGGCCCACACGCGGCCGCGGTGGAACTCGATGATCGAGCGACAGATGTTGAGCCCCATGCCCATGCCCTCGGGCTTGGTCGAGAAGAACGGCTGGAAGAGCTGCTCCCGGACGTCGGCGGGGATACCGCAGCCCCGGTCCGAGATCGAGACGGTGACGGTCGCGCTCGCGGCCTCGGTGGCGACCACGATCTCGCGACGCTCCGCCGGCGTCGCGGCCATGGCGTCCATCGCGTTCCGCAGGAGGTTCAGGACGACCTGCTGGAGGAGGAGCGGATCGGCCTCCAGCTCCGGGTCCTCCTCCGCCAGCCGCGCCTGGATGCGCACGCGCCGCTTGCGCGCCTCGACGTCCGCGAACCCCACGGCCTCCTCGACGACCGCGCGCATGCGCACCGGCGTGCGCGTGGGCTCGCGCTTGCGCACGAAGTCGTGCACGCGCCGGATGATGCGGCCGGCGCGCTGCGTCTGCTCCGCCGTCTTCCGGAGCGCCTCGCGGAGCTCGCCGGGAGGCGGCGCGCCGTCCTGGAGCAGGTTCAGGCACCCGGTGGTGTAGCTCGCGATGGCGGAGAGCGGCTGGTTCAGCTCGTGCGCGATGGTGGACGCCATCTCTCCCATGGTGACGAGGCGGGCCGTGGCGGCGAGCTTCTCCTCCTGCTGCCGCGCCAGCTCGCGGGCGCGCTTGCGCTCGGTGATGTCGAGGATGGATCCCATCCAGCCCGTCTGCCGCCCCTCGGCGTCGATGAGGGGGGCCTCGTACAGGAGCGCGTCGAACCGCTCGCCGCCGCGGCGCACGAGCTTCATCTCGATGCCGGCGGGCGGCGCGCCCGGCTCGCGCGCCGCCCGCAGCGCCGCGTCGATGGCCTCGCGCTCCTCGGGCGGGAAGTACGGGGGCGGGTTCGGCGCGCCGACGAGCTCGCTCTCGGACCAGCCGACCATGTTGCAGAACGCCGGGTTCACGTACACGACGCGACCGTCGAGGTCGACGGCGCGCATGCCGGTGTGGAGCGAGTCCTCCATCGCCTTGCGGAACGCGTGCTCTGCGCGGAGCGCCTCCTCGGTCGCGAGGCGGCGCTGCACGTGCCGGCGGAGCGCCCAGAGGTTCCACAGGACGGCCGCGGCGAGCGACACGATGACCGCGGTGAGGAGGTTGCGCAGGAGCTGGGTCTCGCCGCCGTAGGACTCGAGGTGCAGGAAGAGGCCATGGCCGGGCGGATCGAGCTCGACCTGGTGGGCGAGCTCGGGCCGGGTCGCCTTCACGTTCGACTTCGCGGCGAGGACGGCGCCGCTCGCGTCGCGCAGCGTGACGAGGTGCTTCTCCGCGAGCCACCACGGGACGATCGCGGCGAGCATCGTCTTGAGCCCGTATACGCCGACGACGGAGCCGGCCGGGCGGCCGCCGCGGTAGTACGGCACGAACGTCTCGAGCTGCGTGTCCTGGCCGGCGCGGTAGGGCGCCGTGTACGCGGCGCCCCCGCTGCTGCGCGCCAGGTCGTGCGCCGGGCGGCGCGCCTCGTCCACCCACCTCCGCCCCCGCTCGGCCGGCCCCGGCGCGCTGGCGCGGACCTCACCCTCCTCGTCGAGGAGGAGCACCTGGACCAGGCCGGAGCTGTTCTGGAGCAGGTAGTCCATCCGCAGCGCGATCTGGCGGGGCTCGATCGCGTCGGCGTCGGCGCCGAGCTGGGCGAGCTGGTCCTCGTCGCGCGCCAGGCTGAACCGGACGTTCTGCTCGAGCCAGAGGATGTCGCGGATGACCGCGGTGCGCTTGTCCTCGAGCTCCTGCCGGTGCAGCACCCAGAGCAGCCCGAGCAGCGCGAGGACGAAGAGGCCGATGCCGGCGCGCGCCGCGTACCAACGCCAGCCGGCGGCGGCGGCCGGCGCCCGGGGCGGGGGCGGGAGCGTCGCGGGCGGGGAGGTCACGGGCGCTCCGGCGCGTAGCCCGTGGCGCGGTAGATGGCGGCGAGGACGCCGCGGCCGATCCGGTCCGCCATCTGCGCGTGCACGGGGGCGAGGGCCTTCTCGAGCGCGGCGCGCTCGGCGGGCGAGGGGACGTGCACCTCCGTCGTCCCGGCCGCCCGGACGCGCGCGAGGTCCGCGTCGTTCTTCTCCTTCGCGATGCGGTTCGCGTACTCGGTGGCTTCCGCCATCGCGCGCGCGAGCGCGTCGCGGACGTCGCCAGGAAGGCCGTCCCAGAAGCGCTTGTTCACGATGATCGCGTAGCCGAGGTAGCCGTGGTTCGTGAGCGTGAGGTGCGGCTGCACCTCGTGCATGCGCTGCGTCCAGAGGTTCGAGATGGGGTTCTCGGTGCCGTCGACGACGCCGGCGCGGAGCGCGGGGTACACGTCGGAGAACGCCATCATCTGCGGGAGCGCGCCGAGCGCGCGCATCTGCGCGTCGAGCACGACCGAGGACTGGATGCGCATGCGCAGGCCGCGGAAGTCGGCGGGCGTGCGCAGCGGCCGGCGCGCGGAGAAGCACTTGAAGCCGTTGTCCCAGTACGAGAGCCCGACGATGCCCTTCGCCTCGAGCTTGTCGAGGATGGCCCTGCCGACCGGACCCTGCGTCACCCGCCGGAGCGCGGCCTGGTCGGCGAAGAGGAACGGCAGGTCGAAGGCCTCGAACTCGCGCACGCCGAGCGGCCCGAACTTCGAGAGCGACGGCGCGAGCATCTGGACCGCGCCGAGCTGGAGCGCCTCGATCTCCTCGCGATCCTTGTAGAGGGTGCTGTTCGGATACACCTCGACGCGCACCCGGCCGCGCGTCAGCTCCTCGGCGCGCCGCTTGAAGAACTCCGCCGCCTGGCCCTTCGGCGTGTCGACCGCCACGACGTGGCTGAACTTGAGGACGATCGGCTCGGCCGCCGGCGCGGCGTCCGCGGAGGCGAGCACGGCCGCCGCGGCGAGGCAGCGGGCGGCGAGGGCGAGGACGGGGTGACGCATCGCAGCATGCGCGGCGGCGCGCGCCGCAGGCGCCGGATTCTCGCAGACAGGGCGCCCCGGCCGCCAGCCGGCATCCGAAATCCGGCCGAGGAACGATTGCGGTTTCCCACAATGGCGGACGCCGGACTGCGGCGGGTACGCTCCGCCCGCACCTTCACCCGTCGAAGCAAGGAGCCCATGATGATGCCGACGACGAAGCTCGTTTCGCTTTTCGCCGTGCTCGCGCTCGCCCTGCCGGGCGCCGGCCGCGCGCAGGTGAAGATCGGGTTCATCAACTCCATCACCGGTCCCGAGGCGCCCATCGGCGAGAGCCTCACGAACGGTCTCGAGCTCGCGAAGGAGGACATCGCCAAGAAGGGGATCAAGCTCCAGATCATCAGCCAGGACGACACGGGCAAGCCGCAGGTGTCGATGAGCGCGCTCGAGCAGCTCGCCACCGGCGACGAGGTCGCCATGGTGGTGGGGCCTTACTCGTCCGCCTGCGCGAACGCGGTCGCGAAGCAGGCGCAGACGTACAAGGCCCCGCTCCTCATCCCGGTCGCGTCGAAGGAGGAGATCACGAAGCAGGGGTACGACTGGGTCTACCGCCTGAACGCGCCCGCCCACGACTACGCGAACTCGCTCATCGACGCGGCGCTCACCTTCGGGAAGCCGAAGACCATCGCGTTCATCTACGAGTCGACGGACTTCGGGTCGTCCGTGTCGTCGCTCGGCAAGGACTACGCGCAGAAGAAGGGCCTCAAGGTCGTCGCCGACGAGGCGTACCAGAAGGGCGCGCCGGACTACCGCTCCACGCTGACGAAGATCCGCGCCCAGAACCCGGACCTCGTCTTCATGGTGTCGTACGTGGCGGACGCGATCCTGCTCATGCGCCAGTCGCGCGAGGTGGGCCTGAAGCCGCAGGCGTTCCTGGGCGGCGGCGCGGGCTTCGACACGGTGCAGTTCCAGAGCGAGAAGGACATCTCGACGAACGTCTTCACCGTGACGCAGTGGACGCCGGACAACGGCAACCCCGGGTCGGCGGAGTTCGGCAAGCGCTACGAGCAGCGCTTCGGGAAGCGTCCGCCGTACCACGCCGCGACGGCGTACGCCGCGATGATGATCGCGGCCGACGTGGTCCAGAAGGCCGGGAGCGACCGGAAGAAGATCAAGGAGGCGCTCCAGACCGGCACCTGGAACGGCATCATGGGCGAGGTGAAGTTCGAGACGTTCGAGGGCTTCACGAACCAGAACAAGCACCAGATGGAGGTCACGCAGTACCAGGGCGGCAAGTCGGTGACCGTCTTCCCGCCGAAGTACGCGAAGGGGAAGCCGGTGTATCCGTTCCCCGGGTGGACGAGGTAGACACGCCCGATGACCATCTTTCTGCAATCCCTCCTGAGCGGCCTCCTCGTGGGCGGCGTCTACGCGCTCATCGGGATCGGGCTCACCATCATCTTCGGCGTGATGCGGGTCATCAACTTCGCCCAGGGTGACCTGCTCATGCTGGGGATGTACGCGAGCTGGTGGATCTTCACGAGGATGGGGATCGATCCGTACCTGTCGCTCCTCATGGTCGCGCCGCTCCTGTTCCTGTGGGGCGCGTTCCTCCAGAAGGTGCTCATCAACCGCGTGCTGAACGCGCTGCCGCAGAACCAGATCCTGCTCACCATCGGGCTCGGGCTCATCATGTCGAACGCGATGCTGCTCGTCTTCACGTCCGACTACCGCATCCTCACGACGAGCTACTCGTCGTCGAGCTTCGACGTCCTCGGGCTCTCGGTGTCGCAGCCGCTCCTCTACTCGTTCGTGGTCACGGCGGTGATCACGACCGCGCTGTTCCTGTTCCTCCAGCGCACCGACACGGGCCAGGCGATCCGCGCCACCGCGCAGGACCGCGAGGCGGCCCAGCTCATGGGCATCAACGTGCGGTGGGCCAGCGTGCTCGCGTTCGGCATCGGCAGCGCGCTCGCGGGCACCGCCGGCGCCCTCATCGCGCCCACGTACTACATCTTCCCGCAGGTCGGCTCGACGTTCACGCTGAAGGCGTTCGTCATCGTGGTGCTCGGCGGGATGGGCAGCATCGTGGGGGCGACGCTCGGCGGGCTCATCATCGGGGTGACGGAGTCTCTCGCGGCGATCTACGTGGCGTCCGGCCTGAAGGAGCTCGTCGTCTTCGTGCTGTTCCTCGCGCTCCTCCTCTTCAAGCCGTCCGGGCTCCTCGG
>DASSQM010000125.1:0-3570 GCA_035702465.1 Anaeromyxobacter sp.
CCGGAGTTCGGCCGCTGCCCGCGTCCCGGACCCGTCTCCGTCTCCCGGCCCCGCGTCACCCGGAACACGGCGGTCGCGCGCACGCCGCTGCCAGGGAAGAGCTCCCCCACGCTCGCGGCGATGAGGTCCTCGACCGGCGCCGGGTCGGGGCGCACGAGTGCGAGGGGAGGGGACACTGGAGACTCGGGCGATCGGCGGGCCTCCCATACGCCCGCGGGCTGGGAGGGTGTGTAACATGTGCACCGACGCCGCGGTGACGACCCATCCGGTCTTCGGCAGGCCCTCGGTCGGATGTAGATTCCCTCCACCTTGCGGAGCGGGGCGCAGGACAGGGTGGTCGGCGCGATCGACGTCGGGACGAACGCCGTCCGGCTCGAGATCGCACGCGTCCTCCCCGACGGCTCGCTCGAGACGCTGCACCAGGAGCGCGATCCCATTCGGCCCGGGGAAGGCGTCTTCCTCACGGGCCGGATGTCGCCCGTGGTCGAGGACCGCCTCGTCCGCACGGTCCGCCGCTACGCGGCGCTCTGCCGGCGTTACCACGCGCAGGTGCGCGCTGTCGCCACCAGCGCGGTGCGCGAGGCGAAGAACGGGCGCGACGTCGCCCGCCGCGTTCGCGCGGCCGCCGGGATCGAGCTGGAGGTGGTCTCCGGGCGCGAGGAGGCGCGGCTCATCTGCCTCGGCGTGCTCCGGGGACGGCCCGCCTCGTCGCGCGCGGTGCTGCTCGACATCGGCGGCGGCTCGACCGAGGTCGCCACCGCCGTCGGCGAGCAGCCCACCAACTTGTGGAGCGTGAACCTGGGCGCGGTCCGGCTCACCCAGATCTTCGGGACCGCCGGCCGCGTGTCCGAGCAGCGGCTCGCCGCGCTGCGGGCGTTCGCGGCGGAGGCGTTCCGGGAGGCGATCCCGTCCTTTCCGGACGGCGCGGGGCCGGCGCTCGGGAGCTCCGGCACGATCGAGGCGGTCGTCGGGTACGCCGCGGAGCAGAAGCGGGCGAGCCGGAACGAGATCACGCGCGCGGTCGAGGGCCTGGCGGCGATGACGGTCGCGGAGCGCCGCCGGCACTTCGATCCCCGGCGCGCGGAGATCGTCGTCGCGGGCACGGCCATCCTCGAGGCGGCCATGCGCCACCTCGGCCTCGCCTCGATCGCGGCGGTTGGCACGGGGCTCCGGAACGGCCTCCTCGTCGAGCTGTCCCGCAGCGGCGACGGGAGCGCGAACGGCACCAGCGCGGAGGCTGCGGTCGCGCTCGGCCGCCGGTTCCACTTCGACGAGGAACACGCGACGCAGGTCTCCCGCCTCGCGCTCGCGCTCTACGACGCGCTGGCGCGACTGCACCGGCTCCCGCCGGTCGCGCGCACGCTCCTCGAGGCCGCGGCGCTCCTCCACGATCTCGGCCACGCGGTCTCCCCGCAGGCGCACCACAAGCACACCTACTACCTCGTCTCGAACGCCGACCTGCCCGGCTTCTCCGATCACGAGCGGGAGCTCGTGGCGCTCGTCGCGCGCTACCACCGCCGCAGCCTCCCCGCCCGCGGGCGCGGCGATCTCGACGAGCTCTCCGCGGCGGAGCTCCGGCTCGTGCGGAAGCTGGTCGCGATCCTGCGCGTGGCGGACGCGCTCGACCGCAGCCACCAGCAGCCCGTGCGCTCGATCCGCGTGGAGGTGGGGAGGGGCACCGTCGGCCTGCGGCTCGCGGCGCGCGCCCCGATCGAGCTCGAGCTGTGGGACGCCGCGCGCGAGGTGGCGCTGTTCCAGCGCGTCTTCGCGCGCCGGCTCGTGCTCGTCCCGTCGCGGCGCGCCGCCTGAGCGTTCCCTTACCGGAGCGAGCCCGCGCGGTTGCGCCGCGGTCACGTCCGCGCCGCCGGCTCGACACGGATCCGTCACGGACGCGACGGAGCGGGTCCGCTACGACGGGATCCGACCCAGGACGGTGGAAGCCATGAGCGTGACCCGTGAAGCCGTGTTCGAGTGCACGTACGCGTCCTCCGCGCAGCTCCGGACCGCCTACGTCCGCGCGTGGGACGCGGACGAGGCCGCCGATCTGTTCGCCCGCGAGCTCGCCGAGGAGGGCATCGCGGAGCGCGGGGACATCAGCGTCCGCGCCCGGACGGACCAGTTCGTCCGCCACTCGGTGTACGCGCCTCACTGAGCGAGCCGCTGCGGTGCACCGCGCGCCCCGGCGGCCTCTCCCACCAGCGTACCCCGGCGGCCGCGCTCGCCTCGAGCTCCGCGATCACCTGCACGCCGACGAGCAGGATGACGAACACGATCTCGAGGTAGAGCAGCACGACCACCACGGTGGCGAGCGAGCCGTAGATGACGTTCACCATCGACTTGGTCGTGAAGAACCACACGAGGAAGCGGGCGACGAGCCGCCAGAGCACGGCGGCCGAGAGCCCGCCCACGAGCGCGCGCCGGAGCGAGATCCGCACGTTCGGCACGACCTTGTAGATCGCGGTGAACAGGATCACGAGCCCCGCGAAGTTCGCGAGCCGCAGGAGCAGCTCCACGCCGTACTCGAGCGAGCGGTCCGCCGAGAAGAGGTGCACCGTGCGCTGCCCGAGCGCGTCGAGGGTGTACGAGAGCAGCGTCATCGCGAAGAGCGCGATGGTGAGGAGCAGGATGAACACGTACGGCAGCACCGCGGAGACCCAGACGCTGCGGCGCCCGCTCTCGAGCGAGGTGTGGAAGATGGCCGCGACCGCCTCCTCGAGCATGCGGAACGCGATGGAGCTGAAGAAGAGCAGGAGCGCGACGCTGACGAGGCTCGTCGTGACCTGGTTCTGGAGGAACCCGTGCGCCGTCTCGACGATCGTGTCGGCGTGCTGCGGCACGAGCTCGGTCACCTCGGAGCGGACGGTCGCGAGGATCCGCTCCTCGTCGAAGAACACCGACAGCGCCGAGACCGCGAGCGCGAGGAACGGGACGAGCGAGAGGAGCGCGTTGTAGCCGACGCCGCCCGCGAGCAGGAGCCCGCGGTTCCGGAAGAAGGACGCGACCACGCGGCCCGCGAAGAGCAGGACGCGCCTCGGCCAGGCCGGTTCGCCCGGGGAGTCCATGGAGCTCGACCGTGGTCCCGCCGGGACGCGGGCTCGTACGGCGCGGACCGTACGCGAGCTTGGGGCCGCCGGCGCCCGTTTGCGCGCCGCAGCCCCACCCGGGATGCCGCGGGGGGAGGCGGTCCGCCGGCCGCTCCGAGCGCGCCGCCCCCGCGTTCGCTACATCGCCGCCATGCCCGCCGCCGCGCCGCACTTCTCGACGATCGCCGACCTCGGCCGCCGCCTGCGCGGCGGCGAGCTGCGGGCGGTCGAGCTGGCCGAGCGGCTCCTCGAGCGGATCGACGCGCTCGATCCGAAGCTCCATGCGTTCAAGCTCGTCCTGCGCGATCGCGCGCTCGCCCAGGCGCGGGCGGCGGACGCGGCGCTCGCGGCGGGCGCGGATCTCGGGCCGCTCCACGGCATCCCGTGGGTGGCGAAGGACCTCTTCGACGTGAAGGGGCATCCGACGACGGCGGGGACGCGCCTCCTCGCGAACAACGTCGCGCGGGCGGACTGCGCCGCCGTCCGC